>JBDSUI010000191.1:0-7736 GCA_039927795.1 Pseudoxanthomonas sp. | reverse complement strand
GATCACCTGCGCGCGGGCGCCGCTGAGAAGCGCGGCGGCAATGCCGAACAACTGACCTTGTCGCATGCGTTCGAAGTACAGGATGAGGCCGCCGCCGGCTATGACGTGCTGGCGCTGCACCAGGCCTTGAACCAGTTGGCAGAGGTGGATCAGCGTGCGGCGAGCGCCGTCGAGTTGACCTATTTCGGCGGCATGAACCGCGATGAGATCGCACTGGTGTTGAGTGTGTCGGCGCCAACGGTTGACCGCGACCTGCGTTTTGCCAGGGCCTGGCTGAACCGCCAGCTTCGCTGACTGACTGACTGACCGGGCGGCGGCACATGGGCGCAGAGCGTGGCAGGCGGATCCGGGATCTCTTTGATGAGCTCTGCGAGCTCCCGTGTGAGCAGTGGCAGGCCGCGTTGCAGGCGCGTTGCGATGACGGTCCGGTATGTGAGGAAGTGCTGCAGCTTCTTCGTTCGCAGACCGTGGACCTGAGTTGCATCAGCACCCAACTTGATGCCGCACTTCAACGTGCAATGGCACCGGAGTTCACCGTGGGCGCGCGGCTGGGTCCGTGGCGATTGATCGAGCGCATTGCGCAAGGGGGCATGGGCACGGTATTCAAGGCCGAGCGCGCCGACGGGGTCTATCAACGCACCGTGGCGATCAAGCTGTTGCATGGACTGCCGGGTGTGACCGAGGTCGAGCGGCTGGAAGCCGAGCGCCAGGTGTTGGCAGATCTGCAGCTGCCGCAGGTGGCCCGCCTGTATGACGGCGGCACCACGCCCGAAGGCAACCCGTATCTGGTGATGGAGTACGTGGACGGTGTGCCGCTGGATCGCTGGTGCGAACAACATCAGCTTGGCCTGGAGCAGCGGCTGCAACTGTTCCTGCAGATCTGCGTGCTGGTGCAGTCTGCGCACGAACGCCTGGTGCTGCATTGCGACCTCAAGCCCAGCAATGTACTGGTGACAAAGAACGGGCAACCCGTGCTGCTGGATTTTGGCCTGGCACGGTTGCTCAACGAAGCGCGTGACGGCCGGAACTCGGGGTTCTGCACGCCTGCCTATGCCAGCCCGGAAATGATCGCCGGGCATGCGGCGGGTGCCGCCAGCGATGTATTCAGCCTGGGTGTCATGCTGGTCGAAATGTTGTCAATGCGGCCCTGCGCGCGCGACCTGCAGGATCCGCAAGCCCCGGTGGTCGTGGCAAGTGCGAATGCAGACAAAGCCCTTGTGTGGCGCGCTCGGTTGAAGGGTGATCTGGACGCGATCGGGCGAAAGGCGTGCGCGCTGGAGGTGAGCGAACGCTATCGCTCCGTGGAAGCGCTGATCGCAGATGTGCGCCGCTATCTGGATCAGCAGCCGGTACTCGCGCGCGGCGGTGGAAAGCTGTATCACTTGCGCAAGGGCGTTCGGCGCAATTGGCAGCTTATTGCGCTGGTGGCGAGCGCAGTACTGATCCTGGTCGTCTTTGTCGCGGGCTTGCTGCAGGCACGCCGCCAGGCGCAGGAAGACGCCGCGGTCGCGCGTCAGGTCACCAACTTCATGGTCGGTGTGTTCGAAGCTGCCGACCCACTGCTGCGCACCGAACGGGGCCAGCAAGAGGTCACGTCCAGACAGTTGCTCGACAGTGCCGCGCGCAAGGTGGCATACGATCTGGCAGACGCGCCCGCGCAGTTGGCGCGTATGCGGGCCGTGCTGGGCGTCGCCTACCAGAACTCAGGCGTTTCGCAACAGGCCGAGAAGCTGTTGCAACAGGCCTACGATGGTTTTATGGACGCGGGTGTCGTGCGTCACGAGGATGCTGCTGCGGTGCTGGCGGACCTGTCGATACAGAAGACCGTGGATGGAAATGGTCGCTTGGGAATGCAGATGGCCGACCAGGGCCTGGCACTGATCGGCAACGACGCGGCGCCGGCGGTGAGAGCAAAGCTACTTGGTGCCAAGGGCCTGGCGCTGGTCAACCAGCAGGCATTCGACCAGGCTGAATTGGTGTTGGATGCGGCGATGGATCTGTATGCCAGGCAGGACGACCCGACCTCTGCAGCGAAGCGGCTGGAGTTGTCACTGAACAAAGGTCTGATGTACCTGCGATGGGGCAAGCAGCAAGCGGCCGAGCGGGAGTTCCGCCACGTACTCGCCATGCAGCAGGGGCGTCGTACCAGCACGGCACTGGCCGCGGAAGTGCGGCTGGCGCAGGTGCTGCGTGAGCAGCGCAAGTACGACCAGGCACTGCCGCTGCTGCACTCAGGCATGGGTCATGCACTTGAACTCTATGGACCTCAAAGCCGGTTCGTACTTATCCAGCACGATGGCCTGGCTGATCTTTACAGCGATTCGGGCGACTACGGGGCGGCCGACAGGCAGTATCTGGCGCGGCACAAGCTGAGTGCACGGCTGGATGGTCCGGATTCGGTCGAGTACTCGATGGGACTTTTCAACCACGGCACATTGCTGGAATTGCGGGGTGACCTGCGTGCCGCCGAGCGCCTATACCGCCAGGCGCTGGCAATTAGGACCCAGCAGCTGGGACGTGATTCGCCGACCAGCATGCGCGCTGAATCGGGGCTGGGTCTGCTGCTGCTGCACCAGGGACGCGTGGAGGACGCAGGAGGTCTGTTGCGGCATGCGGACGAAGGCTTGGCAGCGGCGTTGCCGGTGGATGCGCCGGGGCGCATCGAGGCCCGGCTGAACTGGATTGAATGGCTGGTGCGCACGGATCAGACCCGGCAGGCGGCAGCAATGCTGGATGCGCTGTCGCTCCCGGTGCCCAACCGCTTCGAGCTTCGCGTTCTGCAGGCGCGCGCTACTCTGGCCGCGCATCGCGGGGAAGACGGGCCGGCGCTCAGGTTGCGACGGGGGGCGCTGGAGTTGGCCCGCAAGGACTATGGCGCGGCCGGCGCAGAGGCCGCCAGCTGTCGCTTGGCGCTCGCCGAAACCCTGTTAAAACAAGGCTACGCCGCGCCGGCGCTTGCCGAACTGCACAAGGCCGGGCCGGTCTTGCGCAAGCTGCAACTGGCAGGCTCGCCGGACTTGCGGCAACTGGACGACCTGATACTGCGGTCGCGTCGTAGACTTGATGACCAGGCGCGCCCCTGACCCGGGCACCAGGATTGCTGTGTGCTTATACCCCCGGCTCGAAATGGAAAGGCTTGAACGGCGCGTTGCGGGGTAAACGGGTGCATGCAGGGGTCAATCGCTGAGTTTGCGATCGGTGTGATTGGAATGTGATGCTTTTCACGGTTGATTGTGTAAGGGATATTCATTTTCAAAGTCAGGGGGATCCAAATGAAGCAGTTGCTGATCTATGAGCGTCCAATGCAGTTGAACCGGGTTGCGCATCGCAATCATCGGGTGGTGGCGAGCCAGGGGGATTTCCGCTTCGCCACCGCAGTGAACTCGGTGCCACTGGCCTGTGTGGAGTTTGCGCAGGTAACGCGCCAGTACCCCATCGTCTTTGCCGGCAACAGCGCCGAGTCGGTGGTGCCCGCCGCCTTGCTTGGCCTACGCAGCGGGCAGAATCTGATGGTCAACGAAGAGGGCCGTTGGGCGGAAGGCGCCTACGTGCCAGCCTTCCTGCGGCGTTACCCGTTCGTGCTGGCCGAGCGAGAACCCGATGCCGGTGATTTCACTGTATGCCTGGATGCGGCCTATGACGGCATCCGCGAAGGCGGCGAAGAAGGTGCGCCGCTGTTCGACGAGGAAGGCAAGGACAGCGCGCTGCTGAGCAATGCGCTGCAGTTCCTCCAGGAATACCAGATCCACCTGGCCCGCACCCGTCAGTTCACCGCCACGCTGGCCACCCACGGCCTGCTGGTGTCCAAGCAGATCAACGTGCAGACCGCAGCGGGCGAGACCTTCTCGCTGGATGGCTTCTTTGTCGTCGACGAACAGAAGCTGCGCGATCTGAAGGGCAAGGCCCTGCAGGAGCTTGCCAGGTCCGGCGACCTGGGCTGGATCTACGCGCACCTGCTGTCGCTGGGGAATGTCGACCTGCTCAGCCGTGCGCTGGACAAGCTCGCCGTACCAGCCGCCACGCACTGACTGTCACTGTCAAACCGAATCGGCGCGGCTGCGCAGGCAGCCGCGCGTCCGTATATCTGAGCGTTGCAGCTACGCCTGCAGCGCTACCTGGAGCTCGTCATGAACCGTATCGACACCACCCGTAAGCCTCGCCTGTCCGCGCAGACCAGCATGAGCGGAGAGCGGCATCCGCGTCCGGCCGGGCTTGCCGCTGCGATTGGTTCGATACTGGGAATCGCGCTGCCATTGGCGGTTTGGGCCGGTGATGCCGGCAGCTCCATGACCAGCGACGGCAAAACCGCCACCGACGTGACCTCGACAGCGCAGGATCGCTGGAAAGTCACCACCACGACCATCAAGGGTCGCCAACCGGGCAACCAGGTGGCCTTCAACTCGTTCAGCGATTTCGGCGTTGAAGCCGGACAAACAGTCGATCTGATCCTGCCGCAGAAAGATGGCGCCCAGGTGCACAACCTGGTGAATCTGGTCAGCGACTCCCGGGCCTATATCAACGGCAACTTGAACGGTTTGCTGGTCGATGAAAGCACGGTGGGCGGGCGTGTGTTCTTCGTCGATCCGCACGGCCTGCTGGTAGGCAAGGATGGCGTTCTCAACGTGGGTTCGTTGTCGGTGGCCACGCCGACGCGCGCAGCAATGGATGACATCCTGGCGGCGGGTGAGGGGCTGGACGGCCTGATGTACGGGACGTTGAAGCCCGAACAGCTCAGCCGCACCGGCGAGGTGGATATCCAGGGCCGCATCAATGCAAGCAATGGCGTGCGGGTACAGGCGCGGGCCATCGATGTCACCGACACCATCCTGGTCGCGGTGGCACCGGCCGGTGGGCGCAATGGCAATTCCGACCTGCAGCGCATTGACGACACCGCAGTCAATACCGGGGGCGCCGGTGGTCCGCTGGCACTGGTGAGCGACGGGGGCAAGATCCAGCTGCGTGCGGCGGCCATTTCCGATACCGGCTTTGGCTTGCGCAGTGCGGAGGCGCACGTCATCGTGAGCGGCGCGGCACAGCTGCATGCCGATGACATTGAGCTGACCGCGACCGCGCGGGTCGATTCCGGCTATGACAAGGACACGGCAAGCTTCGACGAAGTGAAGGCCGACCTGATCGGCAGCCTCACTGATACATCCACCCTGAATGATCTGGGTGATGCGCTGGTCAAGCGCGGCGTGGACAAGGTGCTGGGCGAGCAGGTGTCGTTTCTGCACGCGAGCACCACGGCCCGGGTCGAGGTAAAGGACTCGGCGACGCTGCAGGCCCGCAACGACATCGCATTGCACGCCAGCACCCACCAGAGCATCGACAACTCTGCTGCTGGAAAAGCCTACGAAAAGGGCGATTTCGCGACCGATGCACAGGGTAATCCGGTCAAGGATGCGGCCGGCAATCCCGTGCCGAAGAAACACAAGCTCAGCCTGGGTGCGGCTTACGCCCAGATCAACGCGACCAGCGAGGCCATTGTTCGCTCCGGCGCGACCCTCAGTGCGGGCGGCGATATCTCGGTGAAGGCCGACGCGGATACGGCAATGAAGCTCGCCGCCGAGTCGTTTGCGGTAAACAACACCACGGTTGCATTCACCGCCGCCATCAGCAATGTAAACGTCAATACCCGCGCGGTGATCGAAGCGGGCAGCGCACCGGTCACCGCCGGCAGCGTCAATGTTTCGGCGGTCAATACCTCGTCGATTGAGACCACCGCCACGGCGCGCACTGACAGTCAGGGCGCCGTTGGTCTGGCGGGTGCCATCAGCCTGCAGGACATCGCGGCCGAGGCGCGCCTGGATCGCAATGTCACTACCAATACCCAGCATGGCAACAGTGGCGATGTCACCGTACAGGCTGCCAGTGTCACCACGCTCAACAAGACCGAAAGCCTTATCGCAGGGCCGAAGAGCGAGCCGTTGCCGGGTCAGGACCAGGTGGAAGCGATCAGCGGAGGCGCTGATGGCCTGATGGGCATGGCCCAGTCGCTGGCCGGCGCGGGTATCGGTGCGGCACTGGGCAAGATCACCGGTGCCGGTGGTGGCAGCACGCCAACCCCGCCGGCCACGCCGCCGCCGGCAGCACGGTTCCGTCTGGGTGGCGCGATCAGCTTCGTCGACGGTGAACACACGGCCAAGGCCTCGATTGGACCCAATGCCACTATTGTGAGTGCCGGCGACATCGTGGTTGACAGCCAGGTGATCGATGCGCAGATCGGCAATCATGCGATCAGCAACGTGCTGGGCAAGGGCAAGAGCGCCGATGGTTCGGCGTTTGCGCTTTCGGCCGCCATCACCATCGCCAATCTCGAGCACGATGCGCAGACGCTGGTGGGTAGTGGCGCGCAGCTAAGCGCCGCCCACATCGGGCTGGCCTCGGATGTGCGCCTGCCGCGCGATTTCAGCGCATTGACCGGCGCGGTACCCGACTTCAGCAGCTTCGATGCGTTCAAGGATTCCTTGTCCGCAGCGAAGGATTTGATCACCGACCCCTCCGATCTGTTCACTTCGTATTCGGCTGCCAAGGGTTCGGCCGAGAAGGTGTCCATCGGTGGCGCAGTCAGCTATTTCAAAGCGAAAAACAGCGCACGTACCGATGTGGCCAGCGGCGCATCACTCAAGACCACGGATGTCACTGGCACGCCGTGGACGGCGGCGCTGGACGGTGATGACCAGGCGGGCGAGGCGCGCGAGCGCATCTTCAATGCCGCCACCGACATCAGTGCAACCACCGATGTCACCGCGTTGCATGCAGCCGGTGATCTGGCGCTTAAGAATCTCAAGACCAGCAACGTTGGCGATGGTGGGGCCGCGCTGGGCGGCAGCGTCGGCTACATGGACTACGACAACACTGCAGCGGCTATCGTCAATGACGGCGTCACCCTTGATGCCGGCACCGGCTCTATAGCGGTTGCTGCGGCCAACAAGGAGTTCATTGTCTCGTTGGCGCTGCAGTCCGGGCAGGGCGGCAGTATTGGTGTCAGTGGTGCCGCGTCTGCACTGGACCTGGACAGCCAGACGCTGGCTGGTGTGAGCAACCGTGCAACCTTGACCGCTGGCAGGATCGGCCTATCCGCCGATGAAGACCTGTTTGTCTGGTCGGTGGCTGGCGCGGTGGCGATGAGCGACAGCATCTCGGTGGGTGCAAGCGTTGCCTATCAGCAGATGGATACCGACGCGCATGCCTTCATAGGCCAGGTACCGACAGATTTCAGGATGGGCTCCAGCAGTGCGGTCGGCCAGGTCAATACCGGTGCGTTGTCAGTCAAGGCCAGCAGCCAGGGCCTGGCGGGTGCGGTGGCTGCCGCAGGTGCGATTTCCAAGAGCAGCTCCAAGGAGCTCCAGGACCAGCAGGATGCATTGGCGCAGAAGCAGAATGCGGAGAATCCCGGTTTCCTGGATTCGCTGAAGACGCGTGCGATGGGCAAGGTAACGGCGCTGGAAGGCATGGCCAACAAGGCCGACAGCGATGGCAATGCCGGATTGACGAAGTATTTCGACAAGGCCAAAGGCTTGCTGGGTTCCGGCGGTGGCCAGCCAGGGCCGGGATCTCAGACGCCGCAGCCGAAGTTCGGAATCTCCTTGTCGGGCAGTGCCACAGTCAACCGTGCACGTCAGAACACCAAGGCCGATATCAGCAGTGCCACGGTCAAGGACAACAGCGGCCAGGGCGTGAAGCTGGACATTGCAGCAATCAACAAGACATTGCTGGTCAGCATCAGTGGCGCC
>JBDSUI010000190.1:0-17768 GCA_039927795.1 Pseudoxanthomonas sp. | reverse complement strand
AAATGGACTGGACCAACAAGAACGTCAACCCGTCCAAGGTCGTGCAGGTTGGTGACGACGTGGAAGTGATGGTGCTGGACGTTGACGAGGAGCGTCGCCGCATTTCGTTGGGCATGAAGCAGGTTGCGGCCAATCCGTGGGAAACCTTTGCGGCCATCCACAAGAAGAACGACAAGGTGTCGGGCCAGATCAAGTCGATCACCGACTTCGGCATCTTCATCGGCCTGGATGGCGGTATCGATGGTCTTATCCACCTGTCCGACATCAGCTGGAACTCCACCGGCGAAGATGTGGCACGCAACTACAAGAAGGGCGACACGCTGGAAGCGGTGGTGCTGGCCGTTGATCCGGAACGCGAGCGCATCAGCCTGGGCGTCAAGCAGCTGGAGCAGGACCCGTTCGGTCAGTTCATGGCTGCCAATCCGAAGGGTGCGAAGCTGGAAGGCGTGGTGCGTGAAGTGGACGCCAAGGGCGCCATCATCGACCTTGCTGAAGGCGTCGAGGGCTATGTCGCCGCGCGCGATATCAGCACCGAGCGCGTTGATGACGCCAGCCAGCACCTGAAGGTCGGCGAGAAGATCGAAGCCCGGTTCGTGGGTATGGACCGCAAGGGTCGCGTACTGCAGCTTTCGATCAAGGCCAAGGATGACGCGGAAATGCGCGAAACGCTGGAAGACTACCAGTCGCAGTCGTCGTCTTCGTCCACCGGCGCGACAACCCAGTTGGGTGCGCTGCTGCGTGCGCAGCTGGAAGGCAACAAGTCCGACTAAGCAAGTCGCTGATCCACGCCGGCCCGGTCAACACCGGGCCGGTGGTGGTGCCTTTCGCCAAACTTCGTGACAATGACCAAATCCGAGCTCATCGAAATCCTCAGCCGCCGGCAGCCGCATTTGAAGGCTGATGACGTTGATCTTGCAGTAAAGTCCCTGCTGGAGATGATGGGTGGTGCACTTGCCCATGGCGAGCGCATCGAAATCCGCGGATTCGGGAGCTTTTCCCTGCATTACCGTCCACCGCGACTGGGCCGTAACCCCAAGACCGGCGATTCGGTGGCCTTGCCTGCCAAGCACGTGCCCCACTTCAAGCCTGGCAAGGAATTGCGCGAACGCGTCAGTGAGGTCACCCCGCTGGAAGAAGGCGGCGACTGAGCCTGTTGCACCCTGAAGCTTCGTCCCACCCGCGTATGCGGTGCGTAGTCCCAGCCAAGGTATTACGTTGCAAGCTTGTTACGCCACACGCATGGAGCGCCCATGAATGTTTTCCGCCTGGTCATTGCGCTGGTGTTTCTTGCGCTTGGATTGGTCGTCGGTTTCCAGAACGGCACGCCCCAGATAACACTCTCGCTTTTCTCTCTCAGCTGGATCACCACGCCTGGCAACGCCATCATCCTGTCGCTCCTGGCAGGGGTGATCATTGGCGCAACGCTGGTCTTGGCGACGATGGTCTGGCCCCTGTATTCCAAGCTGCGGAAGGTAAACAAGCAAACCGCTGCTCCTGCTGCCGGTTCCGGCACGGGCTTTTGATGGCAGGCTGCTGACGCATGCAATTTCTAAACGAATGGTTCTGGTTCTTCCTGTTCCTGCCTTTGGCCGCCCTCAGCGGCTGGATCATCGGCCGTCGGGGCGGGCAGCGCCATGGCGACAGCCAGGTCAGCCGTCTTTCCAGTACCTACTTTCGCGGCCTGAACTATCTGTTGAACGAGCAGCCTGACAAGGCGATTGAACTGTTCCTGCACATCGCCGAACTGGACATGGAAACATTCGAAACCCAGGTCGCGTTGGGCCATCTGTTTCGCCGTCGCGGGGAGGTAGATCGCGCCATTCGCCTGCATCAGGGGCTGGTGCAGAGACATGACTTGAGCGATCAGCAGAAAGTACAGGCACTGCTGGCCCTGGGCGAGGATTACATGCGCTCGGGTCTGCTGGACCGCGCTGAAACGGTTTTCACCGACCTCACCCGCATCGACCAGCGTGCACCGCAGGCGCTCAAGCACCTGATCGGCATCTACCAGACCGAGCGCGACTGGGAAAAAGCAATCGACAACGCGACGCGCTACGAGGAAGTGGCCGCTGAGCCGATGGGCAAGCTGATTGCTCAGTTCGAGTGCGAGCTTGCCGAACGCCACCGTACCGCCAACGACGCCGAAGCCGCACGCGCCGCCATTGCGCGTGCCTACCAGGCCGACGCCAGCTGCGTACGTGCGGGCATTCTGGAGGGGCGCATCGAATCCGATGCTGGCAACCATGAAGCGGCCATACGCGCATTTGAACGGGCTGCGCGACATGACCCGGATTACCTGCCAGAAGTGCTACCCAGCCTGATGGCCAACTACGAGTTGGGTGTTGATCTTTCCGGTGCCCGCGCTTTCCTTTCGGAGATGTGCGAGCACTACCGCGGTATCGCCCCGGTGCTGGCGTTGACGCGCCTGGTCGAGAGCCAGGATGGCGTCGCCGCGGCACGCGCTTACCTGGCGCGCCAGCTGAAAGATCGCCCGTCGGTTCGTGGCGAAGCGGCGCTAATCGACCTGACCCTGGCCGAAGGAGCGGACCCAACTGCAACACTCAACGACCTGAAGCACATTACCGATCAGTTGCTGGTTCGTAATCCAAGCTACCGCTGCACGCGCTGCGGCTTTGGCGCTCGCACCCATCACTGGCAGTGTCCCAGCTGCAAGGAATGGGGAACGGTGAAGCCGCTGCTGAACTACGCGGTGGTGTGATGGGGGCAGTCGTTATCTGGCTGGTGCTGCCGTTCCTGCTGTCGCTGGCCGTGACCTGGCTGGCGCTTCAGTACGCATTGCGGATAAGCCTGATGGACCAGCCCGGCGCGCGCCGTAGCCATAGCGTAGCGACGCCCAGAGGCGGCGGAATCTCGATCGTGGTCTGCCTGCTGCTGGGCATGGCCTGGATCTCGGTTGCATACCCGGTGCATGCACTTTCGATGGCCGGGGTTTCTGCCGGTCTGGTCCTGGTAGGAGGCGTTGGCTGGTGGGACGACCATCGCCCGCTTTCTCCGTTGCTGCGCCTGCTGGTGCAGGCAATCGCGGGACTGGTGCTGGCTTGGGTCTTTTTCCGGGCTACCGGTACCCTTCGACCGGCCGTCCTGGCTTTTGTCGCGGTCATGGTGCTGGTGAACGTGTGGAACTTCATGGACGGGATCAATGGCCTGGCGGCGAGTCAGGCGGCCATCGCAAGCGTCGGGTTCGGCTGCATGGTCCCCTCGGGTCCGTGGTTTTGGCTGTCGGCGTTGCTGTTCGCCTCCGTCTGCGGATTCCTGCCATTCAATTTTCCCCGTGCACGGATCTTCCTCGGCGACGTGGGAAGTGGCGCGCTGGGCTACCTGTTGGCGGTCCTGCTGGTCGCCGCCTCCCTCCACGCACCGGTTCCGGTGTTGCTGCTACTGCTGCTGCCGCTTTCAGCCTTCCTGATAGACGCGGGCTTCACGCTGCTGCGGCGCATGCTGGCGCGCGAGCGCTGGTGGGAGCCACATGTCCAGCACGTCTATCAACAGTGGGCACGGCAGCACAGAACTCATGTCCGCATCACGCTGGCTTATGCCCTATTCAGCATTTTGGGTGTGATCCTGCTGTTGGCTGCCCTAAGCTGGAGTCAGGCGGGCATGGCTTGGGGAGCTTTGGCCTGGTATACAACCGGTACGTTGGTTTGGGCGCGATTGCGCAAGGATGTCCAATTGAGTAAGGAAACAGACCAGTGATTTCATGGCGCGAACGGATCGCCAACCTGCTACCGCGGCTGACGGTGGTAAGCCACGATCTGTTGATGGTCTGGATCTGTTGGCAGGGGCTGCATCACGTCCGCTATGCAATGCTGGCCAATCCCCCTGCATACCCGTTCTGGTCTCCCGAGATTGCGATTGTTCTGGTCGCACAGGGTCTGGTGTTCTGGCGGGTAGGCCTGTACCGGGGACTATGGCGGTTTGCCAGCGTTCCCGACCTGTGGAACATCCTCAAGGCTGCAGTACTCGGCCTGCTGGCACTGGCCTTGGGGCTGGCACTCTATAATCGTCTTGGAACCGTTCCGCGTGCCGTGCTTGTGATGTACCCGTTTGCGCTGGCGGGACTGCTGGGCATGCCCAGACTGCTGTTCCGTGCGTGGAAGGACAACCAGAATTCGGACCTCAAGAGTGGCGTGGCCTTGCGTGTGCTTATTCTGGGCGCGGGCCGCGCCGGTGAGGCGCTGGTGCGTGATTTGCGCCGCAGCGGGGCTTACCAGCCTGTTGGTTTGCTGGATGACGCTGCCAGGTTGAATGGCACCAAACTGCATGGCGTGCCGGTACTGGGTCGCCTTGATGATGCAGCCGCCATCGCCCGGGAAACGGCCGCCAAGTTGATCGTGATCGCCATGCCCTCGCTGGACGCGGCCAACATGCAACGGATCGTGGCGATCTGCGAAAGCACTGGTCTGCCTTTCCGGACCGTGCCGAGGCTGGTCGATGTGCTGGAGGGCAGGTCGTTGCCGGGGGAGCTGAAAGAGGTTGCCATTGATGACCTGCTGGGCCGTAAGCCAGTGACGCCGGATTGGAAACTGATCAGGGGCTGGCTGGGCGCCCGGACTGTGCTGGTCACCGGTGCAGGCGGCTCTATCGGCTCCGAGCTTTGCCGGCAGTGCGCACGTCACGGCGCCCGCAAGATTGCCTTGCTTGAAGTTGACGAACTCGCGTTGACCACGGCCCATGCCGAGTTGAGCCGCGCGTTCCCCGATCTTGAAATTGTTCCCGTGCTGGGTAATTGCGGTGACCCTGCGGTAATTGCCCATGCCCTGAGGATCTCCGAGCCCGACGCCGTATTCCACGCCGCAGCCTACAAGCAGGTGCCGTTGCTGGAGCGGCAGCTGCGCGAGGCCGTACGCAATAACGTCCTGGCGACCGAGGTGGTGGCCCGTGCCTGCAGGGAGGCCGAAGTGGCCACCTTTGTCTTCATTTCCACCGACAAGGCCGTTGATCCGGTCAACGTGCTGGGCGCCACCAAACGGTTTGCGGAGATGGTTTGCCAGACCCTGGACGACCGCAAGTCGACTCGCTTCGTGACCGTGCGCTTCGGCAACGTGCTTGATTCGGCCGGCAGCGTCGTGCCGCTGTTCCGCGAGCAGATTCGCCTGGGCGGACCGGTGACGGTCACCGACCCGGATGTCACCCGCTATTTCATGACCATTCCCGAAGCCTGCCAGTTGATCGTGCAGGCCGCCGCCAGTGCTTCACATGCGTCCATCTATACGCTGGACATGGGTGAGGCGGTGCCGATCCGGGTGCTGGCCGAACAGATGATCCGGCTGGCGGGCAAGCAGCCGCACAAGGACATCGCCATTGTCTACACCGGCCTCAGGGCCGGCGAGAAGCTTCATGAAACGCTATTCCATGCCGATGAACTGTACCGTCCCACCTCGCACTCCAAGATTCTTGAAGCACGCGCGCGCGACGCCTCGGTGGAAATGATCAGCAGGGCGCTTTCCGCACTGCAGGTGGCCGTCGCGAACTATGACAACGACGAGCTGTCGCGGATACTGCGCGCAGCCATTCCTGAATTTTCACCGGCCGGACTGGTTGAAGCATCCGGCGCCACCATCGTGCAGTTTCCTGCGCGCGACGCCAGAAGGACACGATGACACAGCGCATACGCAAGGCCGTATTTCCGGTTGCAGGCTTGGGAACCCGATTCCTTCCTGCCACCAAGACCGTGCCCAAGGAGATGTTGCCGATCATCGACAAGCCGCTGATTCAGTACGCGGTGGATGAGGCGGTGGAGGCGGGGTGCGATACGCTTATCTTTGTCACCAACCGTTACAAGCATGCGGTGGCCGATTATTTCGACAAGGCCTACGAGCTGGAACAGAAGCTGGAGCGCGCGGGAAAGCTTGAACAGCTGGAGCTGGTACGCAACGTGCTGCCCAGCCATGTGCGCGCGGTATTCGTCACCCAGGCCGAAGCGCTGGGTCTGGGCCATGCGGTGCTCTGTGCAAAACCCATTATTGGTAACGAACCGTTTGCGGTATTGCTTCCTGATGACCTGATCTGGAACCGCGGGCCGGGTGCATTGACCCAGATGGCCGATGCAGCCGAAGCTTCCGGGGCCAGCGAGATTGCCGTGCAGGACGTGCCGCGTGAACAGACGGGCAGTTACGGCATCGTCGCCACCGACGCATTCAATGGTCGCGAAGGACGCATTTCGGCAATCGTCGAGAAGCCTGATCCGCAGGTCGCACCCAGTACCCTGGCTGTGGTGGGGCGCTACATCCTGAGCCCGCGTATTTTCGAGCTGTTGGAAACCACCACGCCCGGCGCGGGCGGTGAGATCCAGCTGACCGATGCAATCGCAGCCCTGCTTGCCGAGCACCCGGTGCATGCCTACCGTTTTCGAGGCACGCGTTTTGATTGCGGCACCCACATCGGATTGATAGAGGCCACCATTCGTTACGCGCTGGACCACGAGAAGTTGAGCGATGCAGCGCAACAGCTGATGCAGAACGCACTGAAAGAGCTGGGCGTCACCGAACTGGAGTAGTAGGCCGTTTCGCCTTTCAATACACAAGAAAAAGGGGCAGCCATTGGCTGCCCCTTTTCATGGGTGACTCAAAGCGATTCGAATATGCCTGCTGCACCCATGCCGGTACCAATGCACATGGTTACCATGCCGTACTTCTGCTGGCGACGGCGCATGCCGTGAACGATGGTGGCGGTGCGGATCGCACCGGTTGCACCCAGGGGATGGCCCAGGGCAATGGCGCCACCCAGTGGATTGACCTTGGAAGGATCCAGTCCGGTGTCGCGAATCACGGCCAGTGCCTGCGCCGCGAAGGCCTCGTTCAACTCGATCCAGTCCAGTTGTTCCCTGGTGATACCGGCCTGCTTGAGCGCCTTGGGAATGGCGGCGATGGGGCCGATACCCATGACTTCCGGGCGCACACCGGCGACCGAAAACGACACGAAACGTGCCAGTGGGGTCAGCCCGTAATCCTTGATCGCCTGTTCCGAGGCCAGCAAGACGCCTGCGGCGCCGTCACTCATCTGCGAGGAGGTGCCGGCCGTCACCGTGCCGCCGAACTGTGGGTTGCGGAACACGGTGCGCAGCTTAGCCAGGCCTTCCAGGGTGGTGTCGGGGCGCGGGCCTTCATCATTTTCCACCAGCAGCTTGCGCAACTGGATGGTGTTGCCGGCCAGGTCGGGAATATGCGACATCACCTCGTACGGGGTGATCTCGTCCTTGAACTCACCAGCCTGGATGGCCGCCAGCGCTTTCTGGTGCGACGCAAGCGCGAAGGCATCCTGATCCTCGCGCGAGATCTTCCATTCTTCGGCCACTTTCTCAGCGGTGATGCCCATGCCATAAGCGATGGCAATGTGATCATTGTTGAATACGCTGGGTGCCATGGCGATCTTGTTGCCCATCATCGGCACCATCGACATCGACTCGGTGCCACCGGCCAGCATCAGATCGGCATTACCCAGCCGGATCTGGTCGGCCGCCAGCGCCACGGCCTGCAGACCGGAAGAACAGAAGCGGTTGATGGTCTGCGCCGCGATGGTATTGGGCAGGCCCGCCAGCAGCAGGCCAATGCGGGCCACGTTCATGCCTTGCTCGCCTTCGGGCATGGCGCAGCCGATGATCGCATCATCGATGCGGTTGACGTCAATGCCTGGGGCCTGCGCAACCACGGCTCTCAGCACGTGTGCAAGCATGTCGTCAGGGCGGGTGTTGCGAAAAACGCCTTTTGGGGCCTTGCCGACCGGGGTGCGGGTGGCGGCAACGATATAGGCTTCTTGAATCTGTCTGCTCATTTCAATCTTTCCTGAAGGGGAGCCGATCACCGGGAGCCGGTAATCGGAATGCAAGGAGGGACGGCTGGCCGGCGGCCGGCTACCGCGCTTTTCGTCAGTTCCTGAGCGGCTTGCCGGTCTTGAGCATGTGTCCGATACGCGCCTGGGTTTTTTCCTGCTGGGCCAGTTCGACGAAATGCTTGCGCTCCAGTTTCAGCAGCCACTCCTCGTCGACCAGCGAGCCACGGTCGACTTCGCCGCCGCACAGGATGGTGGCAATGCGCACCGCAATCTCGTAGTCATATTCGCTGATGAAACGGCCTTCCAGCATGTTGACCAGCATCATCTTGAAGGTGGCGATGCCGACGTCGCCGGCCACCTGGATGCGCCGCGCCGGCAGGGGCGGACGGTAGCCGCTTTCCGCCAGTGCCAGCGCTTCCTGCTTGGCGACGTACAACAGTTCGTAGGCGTTGTAGACAATCCGGTCGGTCCTGCGCAGCAGGCCCAGTTCCTGGGCCTCCATTGCCGACGCCGAGACCTTGGCCATGGCCACGGTTTCGAAGGTCTTCTTGAGCTCGGCAAACACATCACCACCCGGGCCAGCCGCCTGGGAAGCGCGTACTGCGATTTCCTTCAGACCGCCGCCGGCAGGCAACAGGCCAACGCCGGCTTCGACCAGACCCATGTAGCTTTCCAGGCTGGCCACGGTCTTGGCGCTGTGCATCGGGAATTCACAGCCACCACCCAGGGCCAGGCCGCGTACAGCCGCCACCACCGGCACCAGCGCGTATTTGATGCGCTGGCTGGTGGCCTGGAAATTGGCGACCATCGCTTCGAAGCCGGCGACATTGCCGGCCTGCAGCAAGCCCATGGCGCCTGCAAGGTCAGCGCCCGCCGAAAACGGCTCGCTGTTCTGCCACAGGACCAGGCCCTTGAAGTCGCGTTCGGCGATGCCAATTGCTTCCTGCAGACCGTTGAGGACCTGATCGTTGACGGTATTCATCTTGGTCTTGAAACCGACTACCGCGATGCCGTCGCCGTCGGTCCACATACGTACGCCGTCGTTCTCGAACACCGTTTCGCCGGCCGGGAATTTCTCGCCCAGCAACGGATCGGGAAAACGCTGACGCTGATAGACGGGCAGCGCAGAGCGCGGCAGCTTGGCATTGCGGGCCGGGCTGAAACTGCCTTCAGCTGCGTGCACGCCTTCGCGACCATCGAACACCCAGTTCGGCAATGGCGCGTCGCTCATGGTCTTGCCGGCCACGATGTCATCGGCGATCCACTTGGCTACCTGCTTCCAGCCCGCCGCCTGCCAGGTTTCAAACGGACCCAGCGACCAGCCGTAGCCCCAGCGGATGGCCAGGTCGACATCGCGTGCGGTCTCTGCAATATCGGCCAGATGGTAGGCGCTGTAGTGGAACAGGTCGCGGAAGGTCGCCCACAGAAACTGCGCCTGCGGGTGCTGGCTTTCACGCAGCCTGGCGAACTTCTCGGCCGGGTTCTTCAGTTTCAGGATTTCGACCACTTCCGGCGCGGCCACGCCAGTTGCAGGGCGATAGTCCTGTGCCTTCAGGTCCAGCACCATGATGTCCTTGCCAACCTTGCGGAAGATGCCCGCGCCGGTCTTCTGGCCCAGTGCACCCTTTGCTATCAAGGCTTCCAGCCACTTGGGCGCAGCGAAATACTTGTGCCAGGGATCATTGGGCAAGGTGTCGCGCATGGTCTTGATGACGTGCGCCATGGTATCCAGGCCGACCACATCGGAGGTGCGGTAGGTGGCCGATTTTGGACGTCCGATCAACGGGCCGCTGACCGCATCGACTTCATCGAAGCCCAGGCCGAACTCGGCGGTGTGATGGATGCTGGCCAGGATGGAGAACACGCCGATACGGTTGCCAATGAAGTTGGGCGTGTCTTTCGCATACACCACGCCCTTGCCCAGGGTGGTGACCAGGAAGGTCTCCAGACCCTCCAGCACCGAGGCATCGGTAACCTTGGTGGGGATCAGTTCGGCCAGGTGCATATAGCGCGGCGGATTGAAGAAGTGCACCCCGCAGAAGCGGTGTCGGAGCTGCTCTGGCAAGACGTCCGACAGGGCATTGATGCCCAGGCCCGACGTGTTGCTGGCAAGCACAGCGTGATCGGCCACGAACGGCGCGATCTTCTTGTACAGGTCCTGCTTCCAGTCCATGCGCTCGGCAATGGCTTCGATAATCAGGTCGCAGCCGCGCAGTTGTTCCAGGCCGGTCTCATAGTTGGCCGGCGTAATGGCCTCGGCCAACGACTTGCTGGCGAGCGGGGCAGGACTCAACTTGGCCAGATTGGCGATGGCCTTCAACACCACGCCATCAGCGGGGCCTTCCTTGGCGGGAAGGTCGAACAGCACTGTGTCGACGCCCGCGTTAGTCAGGTGGGCCGCAATCTGCGCGCCCATTACGCCGGCGCCAAGTACCGCAACTTTACGTACAAGTAATTTATTAGCCATGTTCTCTAAATCCTTGGTTACAAACTGAAATTAGTTAGTGACCGGCACGAATGCCGGCCTCCGCGAATCTAATGAGCTCACGTGCGGCCCGCTCACGGTGCGCCGCTTCGGTGACTTCGGCAGGGCGCTTGATCAGTCCGAAGTCGGCCATTGCATAGGTCAGGGCGCCGGCCAGGAAATCGAGCCGCCAATACAGTTCTTCCTTGCTCAGGCCGGGCACACACGTGGCGATTGCCTTGCCAAACTCGCGCAGCACGTGTCCGTAATGGTCTGACAGGAACTTGCGCAGCCCGTCGTTCTTCTCCGCATAGGCGCGTGCGACCACGCGGACAAATGCGCCGCCGCCGTGGCGGTCCTGCGACATCGCCAGCGCGGGTTCCACAAACGCAGCCAGGACCGGCTGCAGCTGGCCTGGCGAGGTTTCCAGGGCAATCTTGAGCTGGCTCAGCCGCAATGCGGTCATGTCATCCATGCGCCGGCGGAATACTTCGTTGACCAGGTTTTCCTTGGATCCGAAGTGGTAGTTGACCGCGGCAATATTGACGTCGGCACGGCTGGTGACCTGGCGCAGCGAGGTACCGGCAAAGCCGTGCTGCGCGAACAGCTCCTCGGCGGCACCCAGGATCCGGTCCTTGGTGGAAAAGTGGGCAGTGCTAGCCATGCAAACCTCTATAATCAAACGCTTGTTTGATATTGGGCTGATCGCCGCCACAAGTCATGCTGCATCGCACAACGATCCAAAGGCACGCCCTGCAGACTTGGGGCCGATACGTTAGAATTGCGCTCCGCAATTCAGTCTAAGCCCTCGATTCATCGTGGGTTTTTCATATATCCTCGGGTCTGCAATGACCCACCCAACGGAGAAAATCCATGGCGCTGGAGCGCACCCTGTCCATCGTAAAGCCCGATGCTGTCGCCAAGAATGTCATTGGCCAGATCTATTCGCGCTTTGAAAAAGCTGGCCTGAAGATCGTGGCCGCCAAGTACAAACAGTTGTCGCGCCATGAAGCCGAAGGTTTCTACGCCGTGCATCGCGAACGTCCTTTCTTCAATGCACTGGTCGATTTCATGATTTCCGGCCCGGTGATGATCCAGGCGCTGGAAGGTGAGAATGCCGTCGCCCTGCATCGTGAACTGTTGGGTGCCACCAATCCGAAGGATGCTGCCGCGGGCACGATCCGCGCAGATTTTGCCGATTCGATCGACGCCAACGCGGCGCACGGTTCGGATTCGGTTGAAAACGCCGCCAATGAAATCGCGTATTTCTTTGCCGCGACCGAAGTGGTCTCGCGCTGAGTTGATGTCGTGAACGAGGTCGTCAAAAAACAGAATCTGCTCGACCTCGATCGCGAGGGTCTGGAGCGCTTCTTCGCAGAGACTCTTGGCGAACAGCGCTATCGCGCCCACCAGGTGATGAAGTGGAACCATCATCGTTATGTCACCGACTTTGATGCCATGACCGACCTCGGCAAGGCGCTGCGCGCGAAGCTGCAGCAACATGCCCAGGTTGTGGTTCCACAAATCCAGTTTGAAAAGCCTTCCACCGACGGCACCCACAAGTGGCTGCTGGGCATGGACGGCAGGAATGCCATCGAAGCCGTGTTCATTCCTGACAAGGGCCGCGGCACGCTGTGCGTGTCCTCTCAGGTTGGCTGCGCGTTGAACTGCACATTCTGTTCGACCGCCACCCAAGGCTTCAACCGCAACCTGTCCACGGCCGAAATCATCGGCCAGGTCTGGGTAGCGGCCCGCCACCTGGGCAATGTGCCGCACCTGCAGCGCAAACTCACCAACGTGGTGATGATGGGCATGGGCGAACCGCTCATGAACTTCGACAACGTGGTACGCGCGATGAGCGTTATGCGCGATGACCTGGGCTATGGACTGGCAAACAAGCGGGTCACGCTTTCCACGGCGGGCATGGTGCCCATGATCGACCGGCTGTCAGCCGAGTCGGACGTTTCGCTGGCCGTTTCGCTGCACGCCGCCAACGATGAACTGCGTACCGAGTTGGTCCCGCTTAACAAGAAATACCCGATCGCCGAACTGATGGCCGCGTGCGCGCGTTACCTGCAGGGCAGCAAGAAGCGTGATTCTGTCACCTTCGAATACACCATGATGCGCGGCATCAATGATCAGCCGCAGCATGCGCGCGAACTGGCCCGGCTGATGCGCCAGTTTGACAACACCGTGCAATCCAGGGATGCCGGCAAGGTCAATCTGATTCCGTTCAATCCGTTTGCGGGTACTCGCTATGAGCGCAGTACGGACGCCGACATCCGTGCCTTCCAGAAGATTTTGCTGGATTCGCAGGTCCTGACCATGGTCCGCCGCACGCGTGGCGACGACATCGACGCTGCCTGCGGTCAATTGAAGGGGCAGGTGGTGGATCGCACCCGCCGCCAGGCCGAGTTCAAGCTGCACCTGCAAGCACAAGGAATCAATGATGCGGTTGCGTGAAGTCGTAGTGCTGGCCTTGCTGCTGGCATTTGGGGCAACCGGCTGCTCACGCCTTACCTTCGTCAAGCCCAGCTCGAAGATGGTGCGGGTCTCCGAATCCAAATCGCAATACAGCGTGGCCGACAGCGCAGCCACTAAACAGAGGCTGGGCAATCAGGATCGCCTGGCGCTTGCCGCGCAGCGGTTACGCAGCGGTGACCTGGTGGCGGCAGAGCGAGAGGTCAGGGTGGTGCTCAAGTCCCAGCCTGAGTCGGCCGAGGCCAACGGCCTGCTGGCAGTAGTACTGGACCAGCGGGGCAATGCCGCGCAGGCGGGTACGTATTACAAACGTGCCGCCGAACTGACGCCTTCCGACGGAAGTGCGTTGAACAATTACGGAGCCTGGTTGTGCACCAATGGGGCGCCGGCCGAAGCCCTGGTCTGGTTTGACCGTGCGCTCCAGGATCCGCGTTACCAGACTCCTGCCTCGGCACTTGCCAATGCCGGCGGCTGTGCCTTGAAGGTGGGGCAGTATCAGCGGGCCGAACGTGACCTGCGCAGTGCTCTGGCGCTGGACCCGTCCAATAGTTACGCGTTGGCGTCCATGGCCGAAAGCGAGTACCACGCAGGTCGGTATTTTGAAGCGAGGGCGTTCACAGAACGCAGATTGGCTGCTGCACCTGCCAATCCAGGTGTGTTACAACTCGCATCAAACATAGAAACCAGACTGGGCGACAAGGCTGCTGCCAGTCGATATGTTCAACGGCTAGGGGCGGAGTTCCCTGACGCGGTGATCGCAAACCCCGGGGAAACAACCAAGCCATGAATGATCAAGTCCAGTCTGACCTGGAGCCTGCCGGTCAATATGCGCACGGCTGTGGAGCCGTGTTGCGGAGCGCTCGCGAAAACGCCGGCATCAGCCTGGAAGAGGCCAGCGGCCAGCTGAAGATACCTGCCCGGGTGTTGCAGGCGTTGGAAGAAGAAAGTTGGCAGCAACTGGGCGCCCCGGTCTTCGTGCGCGGACAACTTCGCAGCTACGGCAAGTTGCTCAAGGTCGATGTCGATCCCTACCTGCAACAGGCCTGGCTGCAGCCGGGTCGTCCCTCTGAGCTGGTGAGCCACAGCCACACACCGCGCTACAAGCGGGTAATGGAAAGCGTCGCGCGTCGCGCCGTGTACGTGGTCATCACTGCTGCCATCGCCATCCCGGTCTGGGTTGCGACACAGTCCCACGTGGACGGCAACCCGTCGGGTACCACCGCGTCGCTGGACCAACTGCCAGTCACGTTGACGGCGCGGGGCCCTACGCAGGACACCACTGCGCAAGCCTCCTCCGCAAGTGCCGTTTCTGCGACCCCTTACGTGGCTTCACTGACTCCCATGCCACGAGCCAGCGCGCCAGCGTTGAAGCTGCGCATCGTGGGTGACAGCTGGGTGCAAATCATCGCGCCCGATGGCAGCAGCGTGGAACAGGGCCTGCTCAAGGCAGGGGAAGTGCGCAACTTCCGCAATGGGGAAGTAGGACGCATGGTGCTGGGCAATGCGACGGCGGTCGAGGTTCAGCAAGCGGGTAGTACGTTGGACCTTACCCCGTACATCCGAGCCAACGTGGCACGCTTTGCGGTATCCTCTCAAGGTTCCCTCGCACCTGTCGCTGATTGATCAAAGCGTGTGGAATCCGCAGAAACATTCCGTCCAACCAGAATCAAAAATGCTCCGGATACGGGGCGAGAGCACGCATGGCGATCGACGACCTGCTCGATGAGCACGAACAAAGCGAGCGCGTCCGTAACTGGCTCAAGAACAACGGCGCTGGACTGGTCGGTGGCGTAGCCTTGGGACTCGCGGTTATTTTCGGCTGGCAGTGGTGGCAGAAGCACCAGGCATTGCAAGCCGACCAGGCGAACCAGAGTTACCACGCGGCGATGGAAAGCATTGCTACTTCGGACTTGAAGAAGGCACAGGCCGACGTCGCGAAGTTGAAGGGTGGGGATGTCTATACGGACCTCGCTGCGCTGCGGCTGGCTAAGGCGCAGGTCGATACCGGCCAGGCTGAAGCAGCCATTGCGACCTTGCGGGGGATCAAGGCAGATCCATCGCTCAAGCCGCTTGTCGAATTGCGCCTGGCGCGCCTGTTGCTGGACACCGGAAAGCGCGATGAAGCACTGAAAGTGCTGGGTGACCCATTGGACAGCGCGGCACTGGAAACACGCGGCGACGCGTTGCTTGCGTCCGGGAAACGGGACCAGGCACGCGACAGCTATCTGAAAGCATTGACCAGCATGGACGTCGCGGCTCCGCAGCGCCGTCTGGTCGAGCTGAAACTTACCGACGCGGGCGGCACGCCGCCCAAGCCGGCCAAGCCCATCTGATGAGGTCGGTTTTCATGTTGAAACGTATTGTCGCGATCGTTGCCCTGGCAGCGATTCTTTCTGGTTGCAGCACCGTCAAGGGTTGGTTCGGCAAGGGCAAGGACGACGGCAAGCCGACGGAACCTGCCGCGCTGGTTGATTTCACCCCGACGGCTACCGTTTCCAAGCTCTGGAGCGCCAATGCGGGCAAAGGCGAGGAACGTCTGGGCATACGTCAGGCGCCGGCGGTTGCCGATGGCCGCGTTTATGCCGCCGCAGTGAAGGGAGGCGCACGCGCTTTCGACCTGCAATCCGGCAAGTCGGTCTGGGAATATAAATCGGATGCACGCATTTCCGGTGGCCCCGGTGCCGGTGATGGCCTGGTCGTGGTGGGCACGCTTGATGGCGAGGTCATTGCGCTGGATGCCGCTACCGGCGCTGAGAAATGGCAGGCCAAGGTTCCCAACGAAGTGATTGCCGCGCCAGTCGTGGGGCAGGGCATGGTGTTTGTGCGATCCAACGATGGCCGTGTGTCTGCCTTCGATGCGGCTTCCGGTGAGCGCAAGTGGTTCTCAAGTCATGACCTGCCCAGCTTGTCGGTACGTGGCAATGCACCGGTAACCCTGGGTCCTGGCGTGGTGTTCGTGGGTAACGACGACGGCACTGTCTCTGCCATGTCCGCCACCGACGGACGTCCCTTGTGGAACCAGGTGGTTGGTGTTCCCGATGGTCGTACCGAACTCGAGCGCATGGCCGACGTTGATGGTCCAGTAGTGCTTGAGGACACCACCGTCTATGCAACCAGCATCAAGAAGCAGACCATGGCCATTGATGGTCCCAGCGGTCGACCGATTTGGACCCAGGACCATGGTGGTGTGGGTGGCGTAGGCCTCGCCCCCGGCAGCGTGCTGGTTTCCGATCCCGCTGGAACGGTATGGGCGCTGGACAAGTCCTCCGGCAATTCCCTGTGGTCCAATCCGGCCTTCGCCCGCCGTTCGCTTACGGCCCCCACCGTGCACGGCGACTACGCAGTGGTCGGTGATTTTGACGGCTACTTGCATTGGTTGCGGCTGGACAATGGCCTGGAAGCCGCCCGGGCGCGCGTAGGTGGCAAGCCCTTGCGCGCCAAGCCCGTTGTGGTTGATGGCATCCTGCTGGTGCAGAACGTCAATGGCGAACTGAGCGCTTTCCGCGTGCAATAATCGGGTCATCGCCGGTTTCATCCCTGCAGACAGCGCACTCCGGTGCGCTGTCTTTCTTTGGCAGTCCGGTACCGCCTTGCCGAATAGGGGATAATCGACACCCTCAAGGCCCGCCGCGCAGGCTGCCTGCTCTCCAACTTCTTTCCGGCTTCCTCATATGCTTCCCCTCGTTGCCCTGGTCGGCCGCCCCAATGTGGGCAAATCGACGCTCTTCAATGCGCTGACGCGCAGCCGCGATGCACTGGTCCACGACCAGCCTGGCGTGACCCGTGACCGCAATTACGGCATCTGTCGCCTGGACGAGGACAACCCGTTCATGGTGGTGGATACGGGCGGCATTGCCGGCGATGAGGAAGGCCTGGCCGGCGCGACCGCACGGCAGGCGCGTGCCGCCGCCGAGGAAGCGGACCTGGTGCTGTTCATCGTCGATGGCCGCGAAGGCGCGTCAACCCTGGACGACAACATCCTGTCCTGGCTACGCAAGGCCTCGCGACCCACGCTACTGGTGATCAACAAGATTGACGGACTGGAAGAATCCACCGCCATTTCGGAGTTCTCGCGTTACGGCTTCAGCGACGTCATCACCGTGTCGGCCGCGCACCGGCAGGGTCTGGATGAACTGCTGGAAGAAGTGCACGCACGGCTCCCCGAAGAGGGCACCACCGAAGTCCTGGACAACGATCCGGCCCGCGTGCGCATCGCCTTTGTCGGTCGGCCCAACGTGGGCAAGTCGACGCTGTTCAACCGTCTGCTGGGTGAGGAACGCATGATCGCCTCGGAGGTGCCCGGCACCACCCGCGATTCGATCTCGGTGGACATGGAGCGTGACGGTCGCCAGTACCGCCTGGTCGATACCGCCGGCCTGCGTCGCAAGGCCAAGGTGGAAGAAGCGGTCGAGATCTTCAGCATCATCAAGACGCTGCAGTCCATCGAGCAGTGCCAGGTTGCCGTGTTGATGCTGGATGCCACCGAAGGCGTGACCGACCAGGATGCAACGGTGCTGGGCGCGATCCTGGACGCCGGTCGCGCCCTGGTGATCGCGGTCAACAAGTGGGACGGGCTGGAAACCTACCAGCGCGAACAGACCGAGGCCCTGCTGTCGCGCAAGCTCAATTTCGTGGAATGGGCCGAAAACGTGCGCATTTCCGCCAAGCACGGCTCTGGTTTGCGTGAGCTGTTCAATGCCGTGCACCGTGCACATGCCTCGGCGACCACCGAACACGGCACCAGCGAAGTCACCAAGGCAATTGAAGTCGCGTACGAAACCAATCCGCCACCCGCCGTGCGCGGCAATGCGCCCAAGCTGCGTTTCGCGCATCCAGCCGGCCTGAACCCGCCCACCTTTGTGGTCCACGGAACGCGGTTGAAGAATCTGCCGGAATCCTACAAGCGCTACCTGGAAAACTTCTTCCGCAAGCGTTTCAAGATGGTCGGCACGCCGGTGCGCTTTATCTTCAAGGATTCGGTCAATCCCTACGAAGGCAAGAAGAACGTGCTGACCGACAAGCAGGTGGCCAA
>JBDSUI010000189.1:0-5270 GCA_039927795.1 Pseudoxanthomonas sp. | reverse complement strand
GGCGTGCACGTTGGCGAGCAACGCCGGGACGGTTGGCGGTGGCGTGGGAAGACGGGTCTTGATGACTTGGGTTTGGCTGGACAAAGGCTGGAAAGCTCCGGTGATTGCCGCGAATTATAGCGGACTGAGCCCCGGCGCCGGCCGTGAATACAGTCCGTGGGCAAGGATGTAGCCCGCTACCGGGCCGGGAACCAGCTCCTGCCACGCTTCCTGCGCAGCGATGCGTCGGCGCACCTCGGTGGCAGATTCGGTCTGTAGCGGCTGGTCTAGCAGGTACAGGCATCCGCCAGGAGAGGCCTTGAGCGCTGCTGGGGAATCAGTCCAGCGGCCCGCGATTGCGCCGGCCAGTTCGGCCGGCAGGCCGCTATCTACGGGACTACCGGGGCGCGCGGCAACCACGAAATGGGTGAGCTCGAACAGGGACTCCCACTCCCGCCACGTAGGCAGGCCGAGCAGGCTGTCGGCACCGATCAGCAGGGCCAGCGGCTGTTCGGGCCCGAACTCGACGCGCAGCGCCCGCAGGGTGTCGATGGTGTAGGAACGCCCCTGCCGCAGCAGTTCGCGCCGGTCCACCTGCAGGCGCGGTTCGCCGGCCACGGCCAGGTCCAGCATGCGGGCGCGGTGGAAGGCATCGGCGCCTGGCGGTGCCCGGTGCGGCGGGTCTGCGGCCGGCATCATTCGCAACGTGCTGTCGAGCTGGTCGCGCGCTGCGCGGGCAATGGCCAGGTGGCCGTTGTGGACGGGGTCGAAGGTGCCGCCGTAAAAAAAAAGAAGTGCTCGGTCGGCGGACATCAGCTTCAGGCCACCAGCAGGCGCACCGCGCGCGCTTCGGCAATGGCCAGCAGCAGGCGTTCCAGCGACACCCAGGCGTCACCTTCGGCCCGACCCTTGGCGATCCGGTCGATGCGCGAGGCTTCGGCAACAAACCGGTCCCAGCGCGCGGGGTTGGGATGCCGCAGCAAGGCGCGCTTGAACGGGGCCTGCCTGCTTTCCCAGATCCCCTGTGACTTCATTTCCGAAGCCAGGTTGACGCCGCGTGCCTGCGCGCGTGCCAAGGCCGCAGTGCGCAACAGCTCCCGCACCAGCATCGGCAGCAGGCCAGCGACCGCATCGCCTTCGGCCCGCAGGCCAGCAAGCATGCGCGCCACCTGCGGCCCCTGCCCGCCCAGCATGGCGTCGGTCAGCCGGAACACGTCGTAACGCGCCGCGTCGGCGACCAGCGACTGCATCTTTTCCGCATCCAGCGTGCTGCCGTCGGTAAGCAAGGCGAGCTTGTCGATTTCCTGCGCGGCGGCCAGCAGGTTGCCTTCCACGCGCTCGACCAGGACCTGCACGGCCTCGCGATCGGCGCGCAGGCCTTTCGCGCGCAAACGGCTTTCTACCCAGCCGGCGAGCTCATGGGGCTTGATGGCCCAGGCCACTGCCAGCACTCCGATCCGGGACACCGCTTCGGTCCACTTGCCGTGGTGGGCCTTGCTCCAATCACCTGAGGTGATCAGCAAAACCACGTCAGGCGGCGGATTGGCACAGAAATCGATGAGGGCCGCGGCACCTTCCTTGCCCGGCTTGCCAGTCGGCAGCCTGACTTCAACCAGGCGGCGCGCACTGAACAGGCTGGGGGCATTGAAAGTGGCCTGCAGGTTGCTCCAGTCGAAGTCGCGGCTATCGGCATCGAAGACTTCCCGCTCGCCAATGCCTTGGGCGCGGGCACGCCTGCGCACCGAGTCGGCCGCTTCCAGGACCCGCAATGTTTCCGGGCCTGCTACCAGATAGACCGGATGCAACGGCCCTTCCGTGGGTAACGCAACCAGCTTCTCGGGGGTCAGTTCCACCGGCGCAGCACCACTAGGGGGTTGGGCTCTGGCCCTGTACGCCACCCCGGATCACGCCACCAATGCGCCGCAGGATGGACGCGGCCATCTCCCGGCGCAGTTCGTTGGCGAGCACTTCGCGCTCACTGATGGTGCCGGTGACGTTCTGGGGCGGGGATACATAGTCGCGCGACAGTTCAACCACCTGCTGCGGCACCAGTTCGGAACCGTCGGCGCTGCGAAACACGAATACTGTCGCGTAGCGCAGGCTGAATTCCTGGGCACGACCCTGAGCATCGATGGCAATGGGCAGGTCGCCCCAGCGTTCGGAGAGAATCTGCAGGGTTGCCACGTTTACTGCATCGGCCCCGGCGGCCACCGCACCGGCGCGGCTGATGCTGTCGGCCAGCGATTCGGCAAGCGGACTGTAGGGCGTGGTGGAAGTCACCCGCACCGGCCCCAGGTCGGCTGGCAAAGCGATCTTGCTGCGCAGGTGGAAGCCGCAGGCAGACAGGACCAAGGCCAGGCAGCAGATCGCCGCAAGCCGCAATGCAGGGGAAGAAGGCAGGTTGTATGAGGTCATGGGCGAAGTCTGGGGTAGCCAAGCGCGGGCGGCAATAGGCGGCTGCCTAGACTGCCGCATTGCGCGTGAATGCGCCCCGGACTTGCGGCCCGGGCCGCATTGAACTCATGCGGCAACAATGTTGACAATCTTGCCGGGAACAATAATGACCTTGCGGATCTCCAGGCCCTCCATGAACTTGGCGGTGTTGGGTTCGGCGCGGGCCAACGCCTCGATCTGGTCACGCGGCAGGTCCGCTGCAACCACAATCGTGCCCCGCAGCTTGCCATTGACCTGAATCGCCAGGGTGACCTGGTCACGTACCAGTGCCGAGGCATCGCATTGCGGGAAAGGCTGGTCTTCCAACAGGGTTTCTGCGTGGCCCAGCAGCTGCCACAGCGCGTGGCTGGTATGCGGGGTGATGGGATTGAGCAGCAACACCGCTACTTCCAGTGCTTCCTGACGGATCACCCGGCCGTTGTCGGTCGGGTCGTCGAACTTGTTCAGCGCGTTCGACAACTCCATCACCGCCGCGATGGCGGTATTGAAACTGTGGCGCCGCCCATAATCACCGGCAACCTTGTCGATGGTTTCGTGGGTCTTGCGACGCAGGGCTTTCTGCTCGGCGTTCAACGCAGCCGCGTCGGGCACCGCTGCGTTACCTGTCGTGCCGGTGGCTGCATGTTTCTGCACCTGCGCCCACAAACGGCGCAGGAAGCGCGACATGCCTTCCACGCCGGCTTCGTTCCATTCCAGCGATTGTTCCGGCGGCGCAGCGAACATGGAGAACAGGCGCACCGTATCGGCGCCGTACTTGTCGACCATGGCCTGCGGGTCCACACCATTGTTCTTGGACTTGGACATCTTCTCGCTGCCGCCAATTCGCACCGGCTGGCCATCGGCGATCAGCACGGCTCCGGTGACGCGACCGCGTTCGTCGCGCTGAACGTCCACGTCGGCCGGATTGATCCATTCCTTGTTGCCGTTGGTCGTCTCACGATAGTAGGTATCGGCAATGACCATGCCCTGGCACAGCAGGTTGGTGGCCGGCTCGTCACTGTCCACCAGCCGCGCATCGCGCAACAGCCGGTGATAGAAACGGAAGTACATCAGGTGCAGGATCGCGTGCTCGATGCCGCCGATGTACTGGTCCACCGGCAACCAGTAATTGCCGCGCTTGTCGACCATGTCCTTCGAGCCGGGCGAGGTATAGCGCGCGTAATACCAGCTCGATTCCATGAAGGTATCGAAGGTGTCGGTCTCGCGTTCGGCCGCGCCACCGCATTCCGGACAGGTGGTCTTGCGCCATTCGGGATCGGACTTGATCGGCGACTTCACGCCATCCAGGGTGACGTTTTCCGGCAACACCACCGGCAGCTGTGATTCCGGGACCGGCACCGCGCCGCACTTGTCGCAATAGATGACCGGAATCGGGCAGCCCCAATAGCGCTGGCGAGACACGCCCCAATCACGCAGGCGGTAGTTCACGCGTCGCTGGCCCTGGCCCTTGCGTTCGAAGCGCTCGGCCAGCGCCTCGAATGCGCCACGGAAACCCAGGCCGTCGAATTCACCAGAATTCACCAGCTCCAGATCGGTGCGCGTCTTGTCGCCATACCAGTCATGCCAGGTGGCGCTGTCATAAGTTCTTTCCAGCTCGTTCTTCGGCGCCTTCAGCGCGATCACCTGCTGGATCGGCAACTGGTACTTGTGCGCAAACTCGAAATCGCGTTCGTCGTGGCCCGGCACCGCCATCACCGCGCCGGTGCCGTAACCCATCAACACGAAGTTGGCGACCCACACGGGCAGTTTGTCACCGGTGACCGGATGCACGGCGCGCAAGCCGGTATCCATGCCACGTTTTTCCTGGGTCTCCAGCTCGGCTTCCGACACACCACCGTGCTTCATTTCGGCCAGGAACGCAGCCAGCGCCGGATTGCCGGCAGCAGCCTTCAATGCAAGTGGGTGTTCGCCGGCAATCGACAGGAACGTCACGCCCATCAAGGTATCCGGGCGCGTGGTGAACACAGTCAGGGTGTCACTGCCTTCCACCGGGAACTTGATTTCCAGACCTTCCGAACGGCCAATCCAGTTGCGCTGCATGGTCTTGACCGAATCCGGCCAGCCCGGCAGCGTGTCCAGCCCATCCAGCAGTTCCTGGGCATAGTCGGTGATACGCAGGAACCATTGGGGTATCTCGCGCTTTTCCACCAGTGCGCCCGAGCGCCAGCCACGGCCATCGATGACCTGCTCATTGGCCAGCACGGTCTGGTCCACCGGATCCCAGTTGACTACTGAATTCTTGCGGTAGGCAATGCCCTTGCGCAGCAGGCGTACGAACATGCGCTGCTCGTGCACGTAATAATCGGGTTTGCAGGTGGTGAACTCGCGTGACCAGTCAATCGCATACCCCAGCGATTTCAGCTGGCTGCGCATGTGCTCGATGTTGGCGTAGGTCCACTTGGCGGGCGCGGTGTGGTTCTTGATCGCGGCATTCTCGGCCGGCAGTCCAAACGCGTCCCAGCCCATGGGCTGCAGCACGTTCTTGCCGGTCATGCGCTGGTAGCGGCTGATCACATCGCCGATGGTGTAGTTGCGCACGTGGCCCATATGCAGCGCGCCAGACGGGTACGGCAACATCGACAGGCAGAAAAACTTGGGCTTGTCGGAGGTTTCGTTGACCTCGAAAGCGCGCGTGCGGTCCCAGAAGGACTGGGCGGCGGTTTCGACGGACTTGGGATCGTGAACTACGGGTTCGGCGGCAGCTGACATGCGTAAGTGGACTTCGGTGCAGAAATCAAGCTGTGAAGCGTACCGCAGTGCACCAGACACCGCCATGGCGATGGCTATGATGGGGGTTCAACAACGGAGCCCGGCATGCGCCTGAAACCCCTGTTCCT
>JBDSUI010000188.1:0-4215 GCA_039927795.1 Pseudoxanthomonas sp. | reverse complement strand
TGATTGCCGCGCTGCTGCCCTATGTCTGGGTGTCCATCGCCAAGCAGTCCGGCGAACGCTACAACAACGGCGACCCGCGCGGCTGGCAGACCAGGCAGACCAATCCGCGCTCACAGCGCGCGCATGCTGCGCACCTCAACGGCTTCGAGTCGTTTCCGATATTTGTCGCCGGCGTCTTGGTGGCGCAACTGGCCGGGGTGAATCCGTCCACGATCAATCTGCTCGCCGTTGTCTTCGTCGTCGCACGGGTGCTGCACGGCGTGTTCTACGTCAACAACGTGCAAGCCCTGCGCAGCCTGGTCTGGCTGGTTGGCTTCGCCAGTGCGCTGGCCCTGATCGTAATGGCCGCGCTCAAAACCGGCTGACCTTTCCCCCGCCGTGGGAGCGCCCCATGGGCGCGAGCTCCTGCAAGCCGATCATTTACCACAGCAAAGCGCGTGCCCATGGGGCGCTCCTACCGGATGGCTTCGTCCCATTCGAACAGCGCGAACGCCTTGCGCATTTCCGTATCCAGTGGCGCCACGGCAGTAACGCGTTCACCGCTCAGCGGATGGGTAAACGACAGCCGCGACGCGTGCAGCAGCATGCGATGCACGCCGCGCATGCGGAACTGCAGGTTGTGGCGTCCATCGCCATGACTGGTATCACCGACCATGTGGTGGAAGGCGTGTTTCAGATGCCGGCGGATCTGGCGAAAGCGACCGGTCTCCAGTTGGCACCGCAACAGCGAATAGCGCGAGGTTTCAAAACCATTCGAAGGCACCGGCAGCTCGCCCGTAGCCAGTCGCGTGAAGTGGGTCACCGCCGGCTTCTTCGCCGGTTTTCCAGGCCCGCCATCCAGTGGATGATCGATGGTAAACGCCTCATCGGGCCAGCCCCGGCACACTGCCAGATAGTCCTTTTCGAAATCCTGCGACATCAGGTTCTTGCCCAGTGCGCTGGCGGTTTCGCGATCAAACGCCAGCAACAGGCAGCCGCTGGTAGCACGGTCCAGGCGATGGATCAGGAAGATTGGCTTGCCAAACTGTTCGCGCAATCGGTCGGCGGCGAAATCGGTTTCACCGCGCGCCAGCTTGCTGTCGTGGACCATCAGGCCGGCAGGCTTGTCGATGACCGCTAATTGCTCGTCGGCGTACATCACCGGTAACGGCGCTGGCACCGCTAACGGCGCGTGCACCGGCAACGGCGCTGGCAACGTCATCAGCGTCTCGGCCAGGCGGCCAGCAGTGCCCACAGCCCGCCGACACCGGCGATCCACGACGATGCAGGAATCGAAAAAATCCGCGGCCCGCCCGCTTCGAAGCCATACAGCACCGCTGCCACGATCAGCAGGCCCGTGCCGAGGATCGCAGCCACGATGCGCCGCTGCATGCCCTTCATGGTGGCCGCCAGCTCATTGAGATCGCGCGAGCGCAAGGCCAGCTCGTGCTTGCCTTCAACTTGCTGCTTCAGCCAGGCGTGCACCAGGCGCGGCATGTCCGGTGCGTGGGTCATGATTTCCGGCAGGCGCTTGCGCAATTCCTGGGCGGCGCGCTGCGGGCTGTAACGTTCCAGCAGGATGCGTTCCAGCACCGGCTTGGCCACTGCCCAGATATCAAGCTGCGGATCCAGCTGGCGGCCGACGCCTTCGATATTGAGCAGGGTCTTCTGCAACAGGATCAACTGCGGCTGCAGGGTCAGCTCGTACTTCTGAGCGGTGCGGAACAACTTGATCAGCACTTCGGCCAGCGAGATGTCCGACAGCGGCCGAGTGAAATAGGGTTCGCAGACCGAACGTGCGGCCGCTTCCAGTTCGTCAATGCGCACGGTGGCCGGCATCCAGCCCGCTTCCACATGCAGCTCGGCGATGCGCCGGTAATCCTTGTTGAAGATGGCCATGAAATTCTCGGCCAGGTAGTACTGGTCCTGCTGCGAGAGCTGGCCCATGATTCCGAAATCCAGCGCGATGAAACGCGGATTGGACTTGCGCGCCGGATCGTTGTCGACCCAGATGTTGCCGGCGTGCGCGTCGGCGTGGAAGAAATTGTCGCGGAACACCTGGGTGTAGAACACGCGCACGCCCTTGGCCGCCAGCGCCTTGCGGTCGATGCCGGCCGCGTCCAGGGCGGCGATGTCGTCGGACGGAATGCCACGCACGCGTTCCATGGTCAGCGCGCGGTCGGCAGTGTGGCTCCAGATGATCTCAGGCACATACAGGTCATCGGAGTCCAGCCACATGCGCCGCATCACGCTGGCGTTGCCGCCTTCGCGCTGCAGGTCCAGCTCGGCGGCCAAGGTGGTTTCGATTTCGGCCACAATCTCACGCGGCCGTATTTTGTCAGCGCTCGGATGGGCCCGGTCGACCAGCGCGGCGACTGAATTGAGCAAGGCGATGTCGGCCTTGATCTGGCGCTCTATCTTCGGTCGCAGCACCTTGACTACGACTTCGCGGGACACGCCGTTGGCGTCAGGCGCCAGGGTCGCCGCATGCACCTGCGCAATAGAGGCCGAAGCCAGCGGCGTGGTGTCGAAGCTCTCGAAAGCCTGGTGAATCGGCAATCCCAGCGCCGCTTCGACGATGGCGCGCGCGGTTTCACCATCAAATGGCTTGACCCGGTCCTGCAATAGCGAAAGTTCGTCGGCCACATCCGGCGGCACCAGGTCGCGACGGGTGGACAGGATCTGGCCAAACTTGACGAAGATCGGCCCCAGTTCCTGCAGCGCCAGTCGCAGGCGCGCACCACGCGACTGCGCGGCGATGGTGGCCGACGCGCGCGGCACGAAAGGCCGTGCCAGCCTCAGCCAGCGCTCGGCCGGCGTGTCTTCAAACAGATCGTCCAGCCGGTAGCGCAGCAGTACCCGGCCAATCTTGCTGGCCCGCAGCGCCGCCTTCATGGGCGGCCTCCACGCAGCCGCTCGACCTTGGCCTGCAGCCGGTCCACGTCGTCACGCAGGCCATCGACGTCGTCGTGGAAGGCGTTGAGTTCGGCGCGACCGACCACATCGCGTGATTCCTCGGTGACGAACTCGGCTGCGTTCTGGGCCAGGCTGCCGCCCACGTTGCGCATCTGTCGCAAGGCAGCCCGCGCGGCGTTTGCCATCTGCACGCCGATGATTTCACCAAACATCGCCACGAAGGGTTGCTGCCAGTCAGGGTCATAGCGATCGGCCAGGGTCTGCAGGCGCCGCGCCAGCTCGGCATCCCCGGAGACCCGCACGCGTCCTACCGGAGTGGCGTGGTCTTTGCGCAGGAACGGAATCTGGCCAAGCAAACCACCCAGGGTGGTGCGTACGGCAAGGTCCGGCTCATGGTTGGTATCGACCGGGCCCACCCGCAACCGATCTGAGTCGACCGTGATCTGCAACGAAAGTGCGGGTGCGTCCAGCGTCAGCGCCACCTGCCTGCCGTCAAGCGGCTTCAGTGCATGCAGCGTATCGGGGTCCAGCGCGAGTGCGCGATTGAGTGCAGCCTCAAGGGCGCGGCCAGCCAGCGGCTTGAGTGCGTCGAAAGGGGAAGTTGCCATGCCTGCATTCTACCCGGCAGGCGAAGCGCGCCGTCGTCGCTGGGAAAACAGCGACGACGGCGGCAGGGTCATGCTTTCTTGCGAAGGAACGCAACGATGGCCAGGATCAGGAACACAACGAACAGGATCCAGGCGATGCTGCTGGCAGCGCCAGCGATACCGCTGAAACCCAGCACGGCGGCGATGATGGCAATGACAAGGAAGATGACGGCGTAATGCAGCATGGAATAACTCCGGAAAAAGTAGGCCAGGGTGGCGGACGGTTCATCATCCTGACTTGAAGTTGATTTCAGGTGACGGCAGCACCGGATGACAGCGATTGCTTCAGCCTTGTGATGCCTTCGTCAAAGCTGATACGCGGCCGATAGCCGAAGTCGCGGGTGGCAGGTGCCATGTCATACCAGTGCGTGGTGCTGAGCTGTTCGGCCAGGAAGCGCGTCATCGGCGGCTCGCCTTGCAGAGGCAGGCACTTCCACAACGCTTCGCATACGGCGCCAATACGATAGGCCGCCTTGAACGACACGTGCTTGTCCACACGCGGTGCTCCGGCCGCGTCCAGCAAGGCGTTGAGCAACTCGCCCATCGGCTTGGGTTCGCCGTTGGAAATGAAATACGCGCGCCCGGCGCAAGCCGCGCCCACCGCAAGATGCTCGAAGGCATCGAAGTGCGCCTGGGCCGCATTGTCGATGTACGTGGTGTCGACCAGATTGCG
>JBDSUI010000187.1:0-5990 GCA_039927795.1 Pseudoxanthomonas sp. | reverse complement strand
GCGATTATTCAGAGGCGCCCTAACGCGATTTCGAATCACGCAGCGCACGGATCCGTTCTGGCGGCGCGAAGGAGTCACTGCGGGCGTCGGCCCAGAAATTGCGGAAGACCGCGTGATCGGGAATCCCGTCAAGCAAGGCCCCGGGCTGCAGGAAATTGAACAGCACCCCCAGCGACCGGACTTCCACCGGCGAAATGCGCCGCAGGATGTGCTCCGGGCCCAGCTGCTGCGGATGCTCCAGCCCGGCCGCACCCAGCAGGTCGCGCAGCGCCTTCAGGGTGTTGTCGTGGTACTGCTGCACCCGGATCGACTTGTCTTCCACGTCCAGCGCCCGCCAGCGGCTGGGGTTTTGCGTGGCCACTCCGGTCGGGCATTTGTCGTTGTGGCAGCTCTGCGCCTGGATGCAGCCCAGCGCGAACATGAAGCCGCGCCCGGCGTTGCACCAGTCCGCGCCCATCGCCATGGTGCGGGCAATGTCGAAAGCGCTGGTGACCCGCCCAGCGGCGCCAATGCGGATGCGGTCGCGCAGGTCCAGGCCCACCAGGGTGTTGTGGACCAGCATCAGCGCCTCGTGCATGGGCACGCCCACGTGGTCGATGAACTCGGCCGGCGCCGCGCCGGTGCCGCCCTCGGCGCCGTCGACCACGATGTAATCGGGCAACAGGCCGGTTTCCTGCATGGCCTTGGCAATGCCGAACCATTCCCAGGGGTGGCCGATGGCCAGTTTGAAACCGGTGGGCTTGCCACCCGAAAGCTGGCGCAGCCGGGCCACGAATTCCAGCAGCCCCTTGGGCGTGGAAAACGCAGAGTGCGTGGCGGGCGACACGCAATCCACGCCCATCGGTACGCCGCGGGTGATCGAGATCTCGTGGCTGACCTTGGCCGCCGGCAATACGCCGCCATGGCCGGGCTTGGCCCCCTGCGACAGCTTGATCTCGATCATCTTGACTTGCGGGGTGTTGGCGTTAGCGGCGAAGCGCTCCTCGCTGAAGCTGCCATCGTCGGCGCGGCAACCGAAGTAACCAGAACCAATCTCCCAGACCAGGTCGCCGCCGGGCTCGCGGTGGTAGGTGGAAATGGAACCCTCGCCGGTGTCGTGGTAGAAATGCCCGCGCCGCGCGCCGGCGTTGAGCGCGCGAATCGCGTTGGCCGACAGCGAGCCGAAGCTCATCGCCGAAATATTGAACACGCTGGCGCTGTAAGGCTGCGCGGATTCGCTGCCGATGATGATGCGGAAATCGTGGGAAGGGATTTCGACCGGCGCCATGGAATGGTTCAGCCATTCATAGTCCAGGCTGTACACGCTCTGCTGGCTGCCGAACGGGACCACGTCATTGACGCCCTTGGCACGCTGGTACACCAGCGCGCGCTGCTGGCGCGAGAACGGCACCTCGGCGGTGTCACCCTCTATGAAGTACTGGCGCATCTCCGGGCCCACCGATTCCAGCCCATAGCGGAAATGCGCCAGGATGGGATAGTTGCGGCGCAGGGTGCTGCGGGTCTGCAGCAGGTCCCAGGTGCCCACCACGGCCAGCACCCCAAATACACCCACGCCCCACCACCAAGTGGACTGCTGCGTCAGCGCAAGCACCAGCGACAGTGCGGTCAGCACAAGGCTCAGTGCATAAGCCAGATAACGGAGCATGGGAGTCCTCGTGGTGGGTTGCGGTAACGACCCGCAGGCTTGGCCGGAAGCTGGCCACTGCGAAGCACCGACAGGTTAGCCGGTGTACACAGGCAGGACCAGCCGGCGCGGCCCAGGGGCCACGCCCATGAGTCAGCAATAGCCCGAGTCGCCAGCGCCAACCCGAACCCGGTGCGCCCTGCCAGTACATCCATGCACCGTGCAAATGCCACCGTGAAGATGGCTATTCCCATTGCCGTTTTTGCAGCCATGCCGTCGGCCTCCATCAGTCCGCTTTAACAGATGCTCGGACATAGTTGACGCAGGCACAGTGTCAGGCGAGGACCAATGACTGAATCAATAAAGGGCAAGCACATTCTGCTGGTGGAAGACGACCAATTGGTCGCATTTACTGTCGAGGACATGCTGCTGTACGCAGAAGCGGGCACGGTGACTGTCGCCGAGACCGTGGCCAAGGCGCTGCAGGCACTGGACCAGCAGAAATTCGATGCGGCCATAGTCGACGTCAACCTGCGTGGTGAGGCCTCCTGGCCGGTGGCCAACGCACTGCGCGGGCGCGGGGTGCCCTACCTTACCGCCACCGGCTACGGCGAGCTGGTACAGCATGAACTGGCCGGCACCCTGCTGCCTAAACCCTACTCGATGAACCAGCTGCTCACGGCGATCTGCAGCCTGTTTGAACGCGTCGACCCGGCACCTTCTGCGCACCCGGACCAGGAAAGACCCGCATGAGCCGCGATAACGCGCCGGAACGCGATGACGCGCCCGAAGCAGAGTCCGACTTCCGCATTTCCACGGGCAACGAGGGACTGGACGACATCCTGGGCGGAGGGCTGGATGCCAACCGCATGTATCTGTACGAAGGTCGACCCGGATCCGGCAAGACCACGCTGGCATTGGAGTTTCTGCTGGAAGGTGCAAGGCGGGGGGAAAAGGTTCTGTACATCACCCTTTCGGAAACCGAGCGCGAACTGAAACTGGTAGCGCGACGGCACGGCTGGAGCCTTGATGACATCCACCTGTTCGAGCTGGTACCCCCGGAAACCACGCTGGATCCGGCGCGGGAAATGACCGTGCTGCACCCGGTAGAAGTGGAACTGGGCGAGACCACCAAGCTGATCCTGGACCGTGTCAGTGAACTCAACCCGACCCGCGTGGTCATCGACAGCCTGTCCGAACTGCGACTGCTGGCGCAGAGTTCATTGCGCTACCGCCGGCAAGTACTGGCGCTGAAGCATTTTTTCGCGCGCCGCAGCTGCACCGTCGTGCTGCTGGACGACATGACCTCGCAGCAGAACGACCTGCAGTTGCATTCGATCTCGCACGGCGTGGTGCTGCTGGAACAGCTGGCGATCGAGTATGGCGCCGAGCGCAGGCGCATACGCGTGGTGAAGATGCGTGGCATCAGCTTCCGTGGTGGCTTCCACGACCTGACCATCCGCCGGGGCGGCCTGGAGATATACCCGCGTCTGGTGGCGTCGGAGCATCACCGGAAATTCGTTGGCGAATTCACGCGTAGTGGAAACGCAGAGTTGGACCAATTGCTGGGCGGCGGGCTGGAACGTGGCACCAATGCGTTGTTGATTGGCGCAGCTGGCGTGGGCAAGTCGACCATTGCGCTCAGCTATGCGATTGCTGCGGCCAAACGCGGAGAAAAAAGCGTCTTCTTTGCCTTCGACGAGGGTCGCGGCACCGTAGAGGCGCGGGCCAGATCGCTGGGGCTGGAGCTTGACCCATTCCTTGAATCGGGACTGATCCACTTCCAGCAGATTGATCCGGCGGAGATGTCACCCGGCGAGTTCGCCGCAATCGTTCGCAACAGCGTCCAGCACGACGGTGCCCGCCTGGTGGTCATTGACAGCCTCAATGGCTATCTCAATGCGATGCCCGATGGCCGCTTCCTGATCCTGCAGATGCATGAGTTGCTCAGCTTCCTGGCCCAGCAAGGGGTGCTCACCATCCTGGTACTGGCCCAGCACGGACTGGTAGGCACGATCGAAACCCCGCTGGACATCAGCTACCTCAGCGACACGGTGATGATGCTGCGTTACTTCGAACACGGCGGCGTGGTGCGCCGGGCGCTGTCGGTGGTGAAGAAGCGCAGCGGCCAGCACGAACACACCATTCGCGAATTCCGGCTGGGCCACCAGGGCATCACACTGGGGCCCCCGCTGCGCGAGTTCAGCGGCATATTCTCAGGCACGCCGACCTACATCGGGGACGGCGCGCCGCTGATGCATGACAACGACTCGCCTGATGAGTGAGCAGCTCGAGGCTCATAGGGTCCTGGTACTGGCGCCTATTGGGCGTGATGCACCGGCTACGGCGGACCTGTTGCGGCGGTCTGGCATTGGTGCGGACGTCTGCAGAGGCTATGACGACCTGATGGCGGAACTGGGGGCCGGCGCCGATGCGGCATTCGTCGCCGAAGAGGCGCTGTTCGGCAAGGACCTGGCCCCACTGGCTGAATGGATCGAGTGCCAGCAGCCGTGGTCGGACCTGCCCTTCGTGATCCTGACCAGCCGCCACGATGAGCCCCGCGTCACCGCCTGGCGACAGCAGCTGGTTAGCAAGCTGGGCAACGTGACATTGCTTGAGCGGCCGGTGCAGCCACTGACCCTGGTCAGCGTGATGCGGGCCGCACTGCGTGCGCGCGCGCGACAAATGCAGGTGCGCTCGCTGATGGCTGCACGCGAGCAGGCGGCGACGCAACTGGAGTCTCTGGTGGTGCGGCGAACCGCGCAGCTGGAAAAGGCAAATTCGAAGTTGCGCGCAGAAATGGGCGAGCGCGCGCGCATCCAGGAAAGCCTGCGGCATGCGCAGAAGCTGGAAGCCCTGGGCCAGCTCACAGGCGGCGTGGCCCACGACTTCAACAACCTGCTGATGGTGATCACGGCGGGGCTGGACATGCTGGAGCGCCAGCAGGAGCCCCAGCGCCGCACACGCACGCTGCAGGGCATGCGCCACGCGGCCCAGCGCGGCGCCAGTCTCACCAGGCAGCTGCTGGCGTTCTCGCGCAGCCATGCGCTGCGTCCGGAGACGGTGGACCTGGGCACGCACCTGGATGACATGAAGGAACTGCTGGGACGCAGCCTGAGCGGCAACATCCGCGTGCAGGTGGATATGGCGGCCGACCTGTGGCCGGTGCAGGTGGATCCGGGCGAACTGGAGCTGGTGCTGCTGAACCTGGCCGTGAATGCCCGCGATGCCATGCAGGGTGGCGGTGGCGTGATCACGGTGCGCGGAGAGAACGTGGCCAACCGCGACAGCCAGGATTTCGTCAGCGTATCGGTAAGCGATACCGGCTCGGGCATGTCCGAGGAAGTGCGCGAGCGGATCTTCGAGCCATTCTTCACCACCAAGGACGTTGGCAAGGGCTCCGGGCTGGGGCTGGCCCAGGTATATGGGTTTGCACAGCAATCCGGTGGCACGGTGGAAGTGGCCTCGGTGCTTGGACAGGGCAGCACAATCACCTTGCTGCTGCCACGCTCGCACCAGCCCCTTCCGCCCGCGCATGCACCGTGTCCGATGCGCGAAGTAAGCCCGGAGCATTCCAGTGGTTGCGTGTTGCTGGTCGAGGACGACAGCGAAGTCGCCGCGCTGGTCAATGACATGCTGCGCGACCTGGGCTACGAAGTGATCCATTGCTCCAGCGCCGCCGCCGCGCTGGGCGCGCTGGCCAACGCCAGGCACATCGACCTGATGTTCTCCGACATCATGATGCCCGGCGGCACCAGCGGCATCGAACTGGCGCGCGAGGCGCGCCTGCGCCGCCCTGCCCTGCCCATCCTGTTGACCAGCGGCTTTGCCGAACGCAGCCGGGCCGATGCTTTGTCGCTGAACATTCCAGTGCTGGCCAAGCCCTACGGACTGGAAGACCTGAGGCACGCCATAGCGCAGCTGCCGACCAGCTCAGGCTGAGGGCGGCGCGGCGACCCGCTGCCTTGAAGTGGTGAATGGAACCCGTTGGAAAAAACGCACGAACAGCGCGACGGCGCGTGGAACCCCTGCAGGACGAGGATTGCGGGTGCTGACCGCAGCGGAATCAAACCGCGCCACCCTTGCCCTTCAATTCTTGCCCATCAATTACCGTTCTGCCAAACGCGTCGCGACACGCCGGAATGGCGAACGATAAATGCAATGTTGGTGCCCGGAGCCGGAATCGAACCGGCATGGGGTTGCCCCCGGCAGATTTTAAGTCTGATGCGTCTACCAATTTCGCCACCCGGGCTGGGAATGCGTCCCGCGTGTGCGGGCCTGGCTGATGATACGGGCCGACAACAAAAAACGCCCGCGTGAGCGGGCGTGTTCTGGCGAAACATCCAGCGATGAAGCTGGATGGAGG
>JBDSUI010000186.1:0-12139 GCA_039927795.1 Pseudoxanthomonas sp. | reverse complement strand
CGCGCCTTCGACATTGCGAGCGGACAGATCCTGTGGACCGGCACCCTGCCGGCAGGGGCGCGCTCCACCCCCATGACCTATGAAGCCAATGACCGCCAGTTTGTCGCCATCGCCGCCGGTGGCGATGGCGAGCTATGGGGCAAGGCCGATGAGATCGTGGCGTTCGCGCTGGAAAACGGGACCACGGACTGACTGTTGCGCCGACGGTAGTCAACGCCTGCAGCCTGCGTGAGCCACTTCCGTTGCCCATGCGCTGGCCGGGGCGATCTCCTCTCACAGCCGGTAAGCAGGACGTTACGCCCGCGCAACAGGATTGCCTGACGCTCCCACGCAATTACGTGCCGCCACGGTGGCAAGAAAAAGCCCGGACTAGCCGGGCTTTTTCAAACTTGCTCAGCGCCTGTCTTCAACCAATCTGCTTGATGATCTCGTCGGCGAACTCGCTGCACTTCACTTCGGTGGCGCCTTCCATCTGGCGGGCGAAGTCATAGGTGACGCGCTTGTTGGCGATAGCCTTGTTGATGCCTTCGATGATCGCGTCGGCCGCTTCGGTCCAGCCCATGTAACGCAGCATCATCTCGCCCGACAGGATCACCGAGCCCGGGTTGACCTTGTCCAGGTCGGCGTACTTCGGCGCAGTGCCGTGGGTGGCCTCGAACACCGCATGGCCGGTGACGTAGTTGATGTTGGCGCCCGGCGCGATGCCGATGCCGCCGACCTGCGCCGCCAGTGCGTCGCTCAAATAGTCGCCATTCAAGTTCAGCGTCGCCGAGACGTCGTACTCCTTCGGACGCAGCAGGATCTGCTGCAGGAAGGCATCGGCAATCGCATCCTTGATGATCAGTCCGGCGCCCGGCTTGCCTTCCGGGATCACCATCCACGGCCCGCCGTCCAGCTCGACTGCGCCAAAGTAATCGCGCGCCACCTGGTAGCCCCAGTCGCGGAAGCCACCTTCGGTGTACTTCATGATGTTGCCCTTGTGCACCAGGGTCACCGACTTGCGCTTGTTCTCGATTGCATAGTCGATGGCGCTGTGCACCAGGCGCTCGGTGCCCAGGCGGCTGACCGGCTTGATGCCGATGCCAACTTCCACGGTCATCTGGCGATGCGCGCCGCCGACGCCTTCCAGTGCCTGCTGCCACGCGTCCACTTTTGCCTGGGTGCCGAAGCGGATCTTTTCAAACGGTTGCGGGAATTCCTTCTCGATGAAGTCCAGCACCTTCTGCGATTCGACGCTGCCGCCGGCCCACTCGATGCCGGCGTAGATGTCCTCGGTGTTCTCGCGGAAGATCACCATGTCCACGTCGCCCGGTCGCTTGACCGGTGACGGCACGCCCTCGAACCAGCGCACCGGACGCAGGCACACATACAGGTCCAGCATCTGCCGCAAGGCGACGTTGAGCGAACGGATGCCGCCGCCCACCGGGGTGGTGAGCGGGCCCTTGATCGACACCAGGTAATCGCGGCAGGCCTGGACCGTGCTTTCCGGCAGCCAGGTGCCGTAGTTGTTGTTGGCCTTCTCGCCGGCGAACACTTCCAGCCAATGGATCTTCTTCGCACCGCCATAGGCTTTCTCGACCGCCGCATCCAGCACGCGCACGCTGGCGCGCCAGATATCCGGGCCAGTGCCGTCGCCTTCGATGAAGGGAATGATGGGGTGGTTGGGAACGTTGAGCTTGCCACCACTGATGGTGATCTTCTCGCCGCCGGGCGGCGGAATGAGAACGGGGTCTGCCATGGAGTACTCCTGGGATTGAAATGCGACGCGCCGGCCGCCAAAGCGTGCGGTGCGGGGACGGCGCAGTAGAGCCGCCGGACACGCATTGTCGCGCGTTAAGGCGGTGGCGGCAAAGTACGCAAGGGTATGCGGGCGTGTGCAAACCTGTGACGGGCCTAAGGTCCTGCGTCGACGGCGCACTTTCCTGCAATGATTGCTGCGCATGAAAAAGGGCGCGAATTGCTCCGCGCCCTTGGCTTGCCTGAAGATCGAAGTCCCTCAATCCACGGGCGCGCTTACGTCACTTGACTTCGATTTCCTGGGTCATGCCGGCGGCCATGCCGTTGACGGTGACATCGACCTTGTACTTGCCCACCGGCCACGGCTTGGCGTTGCTGAAGGTGATGTTGGTGGTGCCGGCGTCTTCGGCCATCACGGTGGCGGTCTGCTGGCCGGCGACCTGGCCGTCCTGGAAGGTCAGCTTGGCGTCGATGGCCGCATTGGCGGTGGTGGCCGCATCGGTCTTGACCGAGACAATGATCTTGTCCTTGGCGGCAAAGGTAGACATGCCGGCAACCGACTTGTCGGCCGCGGCCATGTTGCCCACCGTCACGCTGGTGGCGGCAACCGGGGCCGGGGTTTGCATCATTGGCGCCGGCGCCGGTTCGGTCACCACAGGCGCGGTGACCACGGCCTCTTCCTTCTTCTTGCAACCGGCCAGAGCTACCGTACCGGCCAGGGCAACAATCAGGGCGTAGGAGATGCGATTGAGTTTCATGGTGTCAGTCCTTCAAGAAAATGGGGAGTGGAACGAATCGGAAGATCACGCGATCAGGCGTCGGTATCTGCGGCGGGCAACTTGATGACCTGACCCGGGAAAATGCGATCCGGGTCGTCCAGCACGTCGCGGTTGGCTTCGAAGATCTGCTTCCAGGCGCTGGCACGACCCAGCTGCTCCTTGGCGATCTTGGACAAGGTGTCGCCCTTCTCGATCGTGTAGCTGCGTTGGCCGACAATCTGTTCGGTGCTGTCGACGCTCGCGGTGACCCCGGAGAAATCGACAGCCTGTTTTTCAGTGCTGTCTACTGTGGCGGTGACGCCGGAAAAATCGGCTTTCTTATCAATGCTCATGCGGGGCTCCTCCCGAAGGAGTTGGGTACTCTGGGATGCCAAATCTACACAGAGGGTGTTAAGAATTCATGGCCTTCAGGTGAAAGCGCAACGCCAGGTTCACCCTTACTGGCGCAATTCCCGAACCGCCATCGGAACCGGTACGCCGGGCGTTGCCCGCCAGGGGTTGATGTCCAGCCCACCACGTCGCGTATAGCGGGCTTCCACCGACAGCCGGGCCGGTCGGCAGCTGCGCAGCACATCATGGAAGACACGCTCCACGCACTGCTCATGAAAACCGGCATGCGCGCGAAAGCTCACCAGGTAGCGCAACAGGCCGGCGCGCTCGATGCGGGGGCCGCGATAGGCAATGACGATGCTGGCCCAGTCGGGTTGGCCGGTGACCGGGCAGTTTGATTTCAGCAGGTGGGAAAGCAGCCGCTCCTCGACCACGTCCGCATCGTCGGCGCCCAGATAGCCTGGGTTGGGTGGGCCGTAGTCGTCGATGTCGAGATCCTGTGCATCGATAGAGTCACCGAGTTCCATCTCCACCATCGCCGGCAGGCCGAACTCAACCGTTACGTCGGCGCCAGCGCGCGCCGACAGGTCGGTGGCGATGCGCTCGCGCACGGCTTCGTCGCGGTTGAAGCGTTCGGCGTTCAAGGAGTTGAGATAGAGCTTCAGCGACTTGGATTCCACCAGGTTCGGCGATTGGCAGGGCACCGTGATCGTGGCTGTGGCCACGCATGGCTTGCCGCGCGAATCCAGCCAGCCCAGTTCGTAGGCATGCCAGCGATCGTGGCCGATGAAAGGCAGGCGTGCATCGGCCAGGCCGATCTCGGCACGGCCGGCCACGCGTGGAATCGGAAACAGCAAGCCGGCGTCATACCGCGACGGGTACACGACTTCCTGGCCCAGGCTGGAATCTTGAACGGTATTCATGCGCTTATTTTAGCGGCGCGCAGGTTAGGGAATCGTAGCGCGGGCCCAGGCCGGAAATTGCCGGCGATTGCCGTTCTTAGCATGGAGTGCAGCGCCAAGAGCAGGTGGAAGCCGGGACTTCAGACGACGATGTCCGCGGCCGGGTTTTTTCGCAGCGGCGGTGTCCGCGGTCCGTTGCACTGCCGCTTGATAAGCGTTTGCATTCAAAGTCACGGCCAGCGCCGCGATCGGGGTCATGCGCGAGCGGGGGCAACGGCGTGGCGGTCAGCTGGTGACTGTAACCGGGGCTGGCCCGCTGCGTCCTGGCCCGACCGGTCATCGAATATCATCGCCGCTGCAATCGGTGCCGGCATGGCGTCGCGTCCTGCCACTGCCAACGGGTGATCCCTTGGAAGACCTCAGCCTGCTGATCCTGCTGTTCCTCTTTACCGCTGCACTGCTGGCCGGTTTCATCGATGCCATTGCCGGCGGCGGTGGCATGGTCACCATCCCGGCGATGCTGCTGGCCGGCATTCCGCCACTGCAGGTGCTGGGCACCAACAAGCTGCAATCGCTGTTTGGCTCGGGCTCGGCCAGCCTGGTCTATGCGCGCCACGGGCACGTCGACCTGCGCGCGCAGCTGCCTATGGCGCTGACCGCGGCCCTGGGCGCGGTGCTGGGTGCGCTACTGGCCACCGTGGTACCGGCAGCGGTGTTGAAGGCGATCCTGCCGTTCCTGCTGATCGGTATCGCGCTCTATTTCGGTTTCAGGCCGGAGGTGGGCGAGCTGGATCGCCATCGGCGGCTCTCCAATACCGCCTTCACCCTGGGCTTCGTGCCGGTGATCGGTTTCTACGATGGCGTGTTCGGGCCGGGCACCGGCTCGTTCCTGATGCTCGGCTTCATTGCCCTGGCCGGCTACGGCGTGCTCAAGGCCACCGCGCACACCAAGTTTCTCAACTTCGGTTCCAACGTCGGCGCCTTTGCCGTGTTCCTGGCCTATGGCGCGATCCTGTGGAAGGTCGGTCTGGTGATGGGCGCGGGGCAACTGCTGGGCGCGCAACTCGGCTCGCGCTATGCCATGAAGCACGGTGCACGCATCATCAAGCCGTTGCTGGTCGTAGTGTCGCTGCTGCTGGCGGTAAAGCTGCTATCGGATCCCGCACAGCCGCTGCGGCTCTGGCTGGGCTATTGAATTGCGATGGCGCGGTCGCGGCACGCGGGTGCCAGCGATTGCAGGCCATCTCACAGGTCTCCAGCCACAGCGGTGCCGAGCGCCCAAAGAGCCTGCTACGTCAGCGCTGCAACGCGACCATGCCCGCTGTGGAGTAGCGCGTACCGGCAGCCGCATCCAGCGGGAAGATCGCGTTGATGCTCGCCAGCTCGTCCTGGCCCAGGGAAACCTCGAGCGCGCCCAGGTTCTCTTCCAGGTAGCGCTTGCGCTTGGTGCCCGGGATAGGCACAAGGTCATCGCCTTGCGCCAGCACCCAGGCAAGGGCGAGCTGTGCGGCGCTCACCCCTTTCTCGCGTGCCAGCGCATGCACCTGATCGACCAGCGCCAGGTTGCGCACAAAGTTTGCGCCCTGGAATCGTGGCGAGTTGCGGCGGTAATCGTCGGCTTCAAAATCGTCCGCCGAGGTGATAGCGCCAGTCAGGAAGCCGCGCCCAAGCGGCGAATACGGCACGAAGCCGATACCAAGCTCGCGACATACGGCCAGCGAGCCATTGCGCTCGGGCTCGCGCGACCACAACGAATACTCGGTCTGCAATGCAGTGATCGCATGCACGGCATGCGCACGGCGTACCGTATCCGGCGCGGCTTCGGAGAGCCCCAGGAAGCGCACCTTGCCTTGCTCCACCAGGCGCGACATGGCACCTACGGTATCTTCGATCGGCACGCCGGGATCGACGCGATGCTGGTAATAAAGATCGATATGCTCCACGCCTAAACGTCTGAGACTGTCCTCGCAGGCCGAGGCCACGTAGGCGGGACGGCCGTCGATGCCGCGTGCCGTCGGATCAGTCGGATCCAGACGGATGCCAAACTTGGTGGCCAGGAATACCTTGTTGCGGCGATCGGCGATCGCCTTGCCTACCAGCACCTCATTGGTGTGCGGACCGTACATGTCAGCGGTGTCCAGCAGGGTCACGCCGAGTTCCAGTGCCCGGTGGATCACGGCGATGCCATCGGCCTCATCGCCGCGCCCGCCATAGAAGGCGCTCATGCCCATGCACCCCAGGCCAAGGGCGGAAACTTCCGGGCCGTTCAAACCGAGTCGTCGCATCTGCATGGGTGGCACACCATTGGGGGAGCTGCAGCATAACGCGCGCTGGGTTGCAGCCATGTTCCCATTCGCACTTCATCACTCGCATTGTCCACGCCGGCATGCGACGGTTCGGCGGACACTACGGGAACCGCCAATGGCAACGCAGACCGAACGCACACCCAGGCCGCTGGAAGGCGATGCGGCATTGATACGTGCGGTGGGTTCGTTCGCAGTGGCGGCGGCGGTGATGAAACTCATTGTCGGCGGTGGCTTCTTCCGCATGCCTCGGCGCTGTCGGCGCGGGTTGGCTTTGCCGCGCCACTGGCGTTGGTCGCCGGGACGATGGCCATCAGTCCGGTGGCCTTAGTGATTTGCCGCCATTGGCAGTCGCGCGACCGTTACCGGTGGACACTACAGCTACATGCGCGCCACCTTCGGCAACTTCGCCGGCTTCGTGGCCGGGGCGCTGATGTGGATCAGTAACGTGGCTTCCAGCGCGGGCGTGGCGGCGGCCTTTGCGGTGCGGATGGCCAACCTGCTGCCGTGGTATGCCCAGCGCTGCCGCACGCGGGATTGCTCACTGTGTTGTATCTACTGCTGTACGCGCTGAATGTCTCTGGGGTGAAGAAGATGCGCGCGCGCGCGATCACGCGGCTGGCTGGCTTGACGCTGACCCGCTGTTCCTGCTGGCGGCAGTCGGCCTGTTTTTCGTGGACGGGTCGCAGGTGAGTTTCTCGCCCGCTGATGTGCCCTCGTGGGTGGCGTTGGGCACCGACATGGTGCTGGTGTATGTCGCGTCAGGGCGCTGAAGCGGGAGACCACCACCGACCTGTAGCGCCGGGCTTGCCCGGCTATGCGTTTGAGTCGGAGAAAAGCAGCCGAGCACGCTCGGCTCTGCAAAGGTGGGGGCGGCCGCTGCTATCCGGGTGGGCTAGCGGAATACCACGGTACGATGTCCGTTCAACAGGATCCGGTGTTCCACATGCCGGCGCACGGCGCGGGCCAGCACCTGCGATTCGGTATCGCTGCCGACGCGCACCAGTTCCTTCGGGGTCATCGCATGGTCCACGCGGGCGACGTCCTGTTCGATGATCGGGCCTTCGTCCAGCTCGCGGGTCACGTAGTGGGCGGTGGCGCCGATGATCTTGACCCCGCGCTGGTGCGCCTGGTGGTACGGCTTGGCGCCCTTGAAGCTGGGCAGGAAGCTGTGGTGGATGTTGATGGCGCGCCCCGCCAGCGCATCGCACAGGTCGGGGGAAAGAATCTGCATGTAGCGCGCCAGCACCACCAGGTCGATAGCTTCGCGTTCCACCAGCGCGATGATCTGCTGTTCCTGCACGGCCTTGTTGGCCGCGCTGACCGGCAGGTGATGGAATGGCACGCCATACGAGGTGGCAAGCGCCGAAAACTCGTCATGGTTGGATACCACGCCGACAATATCCACCGGCAGCTGGCGGCTGTGCGCGCGGAACAGCAGGTCGTTGAGGCAATGTCCCTGTTTGCTGACCAACACCAGCAAGCGCGCACGCCGCTGCGCATCGTGGATCTTCCAGTCCATGCCGAACACCTCGGCCAGCGAGGCGAAGCCTTCCTGCAGCGTCAGCATCTCGTCCACATCCGGCGCATCAAAATGCACGCGCAGGAAGAAGCGGTGGCTTTCAACATCGCCGAACTGCTGCGCGTCGGCGATGTTGCAGCCCGATTCAAACAACAGGCCGGTCACGCGGTGGACGATACCGGTGCGGTCGGGGCAGGACAGGGTGAGGACGTAGTCGGGACGCATGCAGAATTCTAACTTTTCCCGCGCGGCAGGAGTTGGGACACGAGTGCCTAGCGGCCGTATCGCCACGGGAGTACAAGCAGCCGGGCAAGCTCGGCTCTACAAAAAATTGGGGCAACCCGCCATGCGAGCCGCTGCCGTCCCTGGTCAGCAGCACCACGCCGCGTTGCCGCGGCGCATCGCTCAACGCGACGTTGAAGCGGCCGCCCTTGCAGCGCGAGTAGCCGGGCACCGCCCAGTCTCTTGCCTTTGCGATGCGCGATACCCGGCCATTCGCATGGGCATTGCGCTTGACGCGCGTGCGCAGCGCGGGTAAGTTGCGCTGGCCAAGGTTTCCATCGCTCTATGCAGATATAGAGATGGAATTAAAAGGGAAGCCGGTACGGGTTCGGCACGAACCCAATTCCGGCGCTGCCCCGCAGCGGTATTTGGAAACGAACTTCGCCAACAGCACTGGTACTGCAGGACCGGGAAGCGGCGAAAAGTAGGCAAGCGCAAAACAACCATTGCGCCCGTCCATGAGCCCGAAGACCTGCCCCGGCCGGAAGGACGCGAACGTTCTTTCGCATGACCTGGAACTTCCGAGGGGAGGTGGCCTGAGCATCCGTCCGTGGCGTGGGCCGCGGGCGTGTCCTCTCGTGCCTCCCTGCGTTGATCCGGTTCGCCCGCGGGGGCGAAGGTCGCTGTTGCGCCGTGCGTTCCGCTGTCGTGGAATTCAAGGCGCGCGGTTCCTTCGTTCCTCATTCGCAACCCAATGAGGACACGCAACATGACCACTGTCACCAATCTAGGTTTCCCACGCATAGGGCCCAGGCGCGAACTCAAACGCTCGCTGGAAGCCTTCTGGCGCGGCGAAAGCTCCGCAGAACGTTTGCAGTCAGACGCGGGCGCGCTGCGCCAGCGCCACTGGCAGTTGCAGAAGGACGCGGGTGCCGATCTGCTGCCCAGCAACGACTTCTCGCTGTACGACCATGTGCTGGATACCGCATTCATGCTCGACGCCATCCCGCAGCGCTACCGCGCGCTGGTCGAAGCCGACCCGCTGGCTGGCTATTTCGCCATGGCCCGCGGCGTACAGAAAGACGGATTGGATCTGCATGCGCTGGAGATGACCAAGTGGTTCGATACCAATTACCACTACCTGGTGCCCGAACTGCAGGACGGCCAGGCCTTCGCACTGCGCGGCGACAAGCCGGTGGCACAGTTTCTGGAAGCCAAGGCGCTGGGATTCAACACCCGTCCGGTGTTGCTGGGGCCGGTCAGCTTCCTGCTGTTGTCCAAGAGCGTTGACGGCAGCGATCGCCTGGCGTTGCTGGATCGGCTGCTACCTATATATGCGGAACTGTTGGGCAAGTTGAAAGCCGCCGGGGCCGAATGGGTGCAGATGGACGAGCCCTGCCTGGTGCTGGACCAGGAGAACGACCACCCTGCCGCCTATCGGCAGGCGTACGCGGCGTTGGCCGGTGGCGAGCGCCCCAGGTTGCTGCTCGCCACCTACTTCGGCGCGCTGGGCGATAGCCTGGCACTGGCTGCATCACTGCCGGTGGACGGACTGCACATTGACCTGGTGCGCGGCAAGGAACAGCTGGATGCGGTAATCAAGGCGCTGCCTGCCGACCACGTGCTCTCGCTGGGACTGGTAGATGGCCGCAACGTCTGGCGCAGCAACCTGGATGACGCCCTGATCCTGGCCAGATACGCGCAAGGCCACGTCGGCGCGCAGCGCTTGTGGCTTGCGCCTTCCTGCTCACTGCTGCACGTACCGGTCGATCTGGCCAGCGAAAAATCGCTGCCGGCCGACCTGCACGCGTGGCTCTCGTTCGCACGCCAGAAAATCGAGGAGCTCAAGACCGTCGCCGATGCGCTGCGCGGCGTGGAAGGGCACCACGATGCGCTGGCGCTGGCCCGCGACAGGCTGCAATCGCGGCGCACTTCCAGCCGCGTGCACCGCACCGACGTGGCGGCACGGCTGGCTGCGCTGCAGCCCGCGGATGCAAGGCGGGCCTCCCCCTATCCGGAACGTCGACCCTTGCAGCAAGCCAGACTGAAGCTGCCCGCCTATCCCACCACCACGATTGGTTCGTTCCCGCAAACCCCGGAGGTTCGCCAAGCGCGCGCCAGCAACAAGTCGGGCACGTTGTCAGACGCCGACTACGATGCCTTCCTCACCAGCGAGACCGGCAAATGCGTGCGCTTCCAGGAAGAGATCGGTCTTGACGTGCTGGTGCATGGCGAGTTCGAGCGTAACGACATGGTCGAGTATTTCGGCGAGCAGCTCGACGGCTTTGCCTTTACCAAGCTGGGCTGGGTGCAGAGCTACGGCTCGCGCTGCGTGAAGCCGCCGATTATCTTCGGGGACGTGGCGCGGCCCGCGCCGATGACCGTGCGCTGGTCGCAATACGCGCAGTCACTGACAACGCGCCCCATGAAAGGCATGTTGACCGGGCCGGTCACGGTGCTTCAGTGGTCGTTCGTGCGCGATGACCAGGAACGCGCGCGGACCTGCCGCCAGATCGCGCTGGCCCTTCGCGACGAGGTCACCGACCTGGAAGCGGCCGGCATCGGCGTGATCCAGATCGACGAGCCGGCGATCCGCGAAGGCCTGCCGCTACGGCGTGCCGACTGGAAAGCCTACCTGGACTGGTCGGTGGAATGTTTTCGCATCACCGCATCGGGCGTGCAGGATGTCACTCAGATCCACACCCACATGTGTTATTCGGAGTTCAACGACATCATGGATGCGGTGGCGGCGATGGATGCCGATGTCATCTCCATCGAGACCTCGCGTTCGCGGATGGAGCTGCTGGAGGCATTCGTGAAGTTCCGCTACCCCAACCAGATCGGCCCGGGCGTGTACGACATCCACTCGCCACGCGTGCCCGATGGTCAGGAGATGCTGGACCTGTTGAAGAAGGCGCGCGCGGTGCTGGCACCGGAGCAGATCTGGGTCAACCCGGACTGCGGTTTGAAGACACGCGGCTGGCCTGAAACGCGCGCCGCGTTGACGGCCATGGTGGCTGCGGCCAAGGCGATGCGCGTGGCCGCGTAGACAATCGGGTGCAGGAGCGACGCAAGGCACGCAGGCAAGCAGGACCATTCGCAACCTGCGTCGCTCCTACGCCCGCTATGGCTGCCAGGGGAGGGTCGTCGGCCTGACCCCGGCCTCCCGTGCGACCTTCACGCGTGGGCAGGGCCCACGCGTGAATGGCGTAGTCAGAAGGCGTGGTCGAAACCGACTTCGCCCTGCACGCCGACCTGGTAGGCCGAGACGCGACGCTCGAAGAAGTTGGTCAGTTCCTGCACGTCCTGCAGGTCCATGAACGGGAACGGGTTGCTGCTGCCGAAATGCCTGGGCATGCCCAGTTGCACCATGCGCTGGTCGGCGCAATATTCCAGGTACTGGCGCATGTCCTTGATCGACAGGCCTGCCACGCCACCACTCAGGGTGTCCTCGGCGAAGGCGACTTCGCAGTCCACCGCCTCGCTCATCATCTGCACCACCTGCGCCTTCAGGTCGTCATCGAACAGGTCGGGCTCTTCCTCGCGCGCGGTGCGGATTACTTCGAAGGCAAACGCCATGTGCGCGCTCTCGTCGCGGAACACCCAGTTGGTGCCGCTCGCCAGGCCGTGCAGCAGTCCGCGCGAACGCAGGTAGTACACGTAGGCAAAGGCGCCGAAGAAGAACAGACCCTCGATGCAGCCGGCGAAGCAGACCATGTTGAGCAGGAACTGGCGGCGCTGCTCGCGCGTCTCGATGCGGGTGATGCCCTGCAAGGAATCGATCCACTTGAAACAGAACTCGGCCTTGCGCCGGATCGAGGGAATGTTCTCGACCGCATCAAAAGCCTTGGCCCGCTCGTTCGGATCAGGCAAATAGGTATCCAGCAGCGTCAGGTAGAACTGCACATGCAGCGCTTCCTCGTACAGCTGCCGCGACAGGTACATGCGCGCTTCCGGCGTGTTGATGTGCTGGTACAGGTTCAGCACGAGGTTGTTGGAGACGATGGAATCGCCGGTGGCGAAGAACGCGATCAGGCGTTCGATCAGATGCCGCTCGGCGGGGCCGAACTTGTCCTTCAGGTCCTTGGTATCCAGCGAGAAATCCACTTCCTCCACCGTCCACGTATTGCGGATCGCATCGCGATACATCTCGTAGAATTGCGGGTAGCGCATCGGCCGCAGGGTGAGTTCGAACCCCGGCGACAACAGCAGTTGACCGTCTGCCGCGCTCATTGGCAGGCCTCGCAGCTTTCCGGATTCTCGAGCGAACAAGCGAGCGCCTCGATCTCCGTATAGCTGGCTTTCGGTACTTGCGCGGCATCGCCAAGCGTCGTCTTGGCGATC
>JBDSUI010000185.1:0-2904 GCA_039927795.1 Pseudoxanthomonas sp. | reverse complement strand
TCAGCGCCGCGGTACAACTCGGTATGGCCCTTCTGCCGCCCGAAGCCTTTTACTTCGGTGACGGTGATGCCGGACACGCCCGCTTGCGACAAGGACTCTCTAACCTCGTCCAGCTTGAATGGCCGGATGATTGCGGTGATCAGTTTCATGCAGGCTCCTGTGTGGATGCGCCCCTTGCGTGGATGGAACCGGCCTTGCAAAACGACCGGCGGGTTTCATACCCCGAACAGAAACCGCATTCGACGTGGGAGAGGGAGCTGCGGTTTGCTGTTCTTTTTCTTCTTCTGTTGCCGGTGGAAAGTGGTGCGCCATGCAGGCATAAAAAAAGCGGCGGTAGCGACGGGTGGGAGGGGTATTCCGTCGTTATCGCCGCTGCAAACTCAGTGCAGGCCGTTGCGCCTGCGCTCTAACAGCAGAGGTGGGTGCGCGTCATTGCCGCGCACCCCTGCCCGCCGCCAGCGGCACCGTGGTGGGCGCGAAATCCGCGCCTTTGCAATGGTCATGCGGGCGGCGCCGTAATGCATCAGATGCCGTAATACAACTGGTATTCCAGCGGGTGGGTGGCGGCGCGGAACTTGGTGACTTCCTGCATCTTCAAGGCGATATAGCTGTCGATGAAGTCGTCCGTCATCACCCCGCCGGCCTTGAGGAATTCCCGGTCGGCGTCCAGCGCGTCCAAAGCCTGGTCCAGGCTGGAGCAGACCTGCGGAATGTTCTTTTCCTCTTCCGGCGGCAGGTCGTACAGATCCTTGTCGCTGGGTGCACCCGGGTCGATCTGGTTCTTGATGCCGTCCAGGCCGGCCATCATCAGCGCGGTAAAGGTCAGGTAGCCGGACTGGGTCGGGTCAGGGAAGCGCATTTCGATACGGCGCGCCTTGGGGTTGGAGACCCACGGGATGCGGCACGAGGCCGAACGGTTGCTGGCCGAATAAGCCAGCATCACCGGTGCCTCGAAACCCGGCACCAGGCGCTTGTAACTGTTGGTGCCGGCATTGGTGAACGCGTTGATGGCGCGGGCGTGCTTGAAGATGCCGCCGATGTACCACAGCGCCATCTGCGACAGGCCGCCGTAGCCGTCACCGCTGAACAGGTTGACGCCGCCCTTGGCCAGCGACTGGTGCACGTGCATGCCGCTGCCGTTGTCGCCGACGATGGGCTTGGGCATGAAGGTGGCGGTCTTGCCGTTGCGGTGGGCGATGTTCTTGATGATGTACTTCATGGTCATCAACTCGTCGGCCTTTTTCACCAGTGAGTTGAACTTGGTTCCAATCTCGCACTGGCCGGCGTTGGCTACTTCGTGGTGGTGCACTTCCACTTCGATGCCGGCTTCCTCAAGCGCCTTGCACATCTCCGAGCGGATGTCGTGCAGGGTGTCGGTCGGGGCCACCGGGAAGTAGCCTCCCTTCACGCCCGGCCGGTAGCCGGTGTTGCCGCCTTCGTACTTGGTACCACTGTTCCAGGCCGCTTCTTCTGACTCGATCTTGAAGAAGGTGTTGCCCATGTCATTGGCATAGCGCACCGAATCGAAGATGAAGAATTCCGGTTCCGGGCCGAAGAACGCCTGTTCGGCGATGCCGCTGGACTTGAGGAAGGCTTCGGCGCGCTTGGCGATGCCACGCGGGCAGCGCGAATAGCCCTGCATGGTGGCAGGCTCAAGAATGTCGCAGGTCAGGTTGAGGGTGGGATCGGCGGTGAACGGGTCCAGGCAGGCGGTGCTGGCGTCGGGCAGCAGGACCATGTCCGATTCGTTGATGCCCTTCCAGCCAGCGATCGAGCTGCCGTCGAACATGCGCCCGTCCTCGAACAGCGACTCGTCAACGATGTGCGCTGGAAAGGTGACGTGGTGCTGTACGCCACGCGGATCGGTGAAACGAAGATCCACGAACTCGATCTTGTGGTCCTTGATCAGCTTTTCGACTTTTTCGACAGACATCTTTGAAATCCTGGTTAGTAGAGGTGGAGTGACCATTGCAAGCGCCATGCCAACTGCAAACATGATCTAAGTCACTGATCTGTCTGGCCTGTCAGAGCAGGGATCAACATCGATTGCACCAGATTGGGGCGATATCGCCGTGTAAAGCCCCTGATTGGTGCTTCGCAAATCCACTATTCTTGCCGGCGCCAAACCGGTGCACCCGTGCCCGCTCGGCCGGCTGCGATCAGTGGTGCAGGCAGGAGCCAGTCCGGTCCGGCCCCCGCTGGACTGTCAGCACGCCCCATTGCTTGCTTCCCCTTTTCGGCTGCGTGCAGCCCCCGCCTTCAGACCCCTACCCATGACCGACCTGTTCAACGCCCTGCTGCTTGGCATCATCGAAGGCATCACCGAGTTCCTGCCCATTTCCAGCACCGGCCACCTGTTGATCGCCGAGCGCTGGCTGGGCCATCGCAGCGACCTGTTCAACATCGGCATCCAGGCCGGCGCGATCCTGGCGGTGGTGTTCATCTACCGGCAACGTCTGTGGGAGCTGCTGGCCGGCTTCGGCAAGCCCAGCAACCGCGACTATGCGTTGAAGCTGGGCGCGGCCTTCGGCATTACGGCGGTACTGGGGATCGTGGTGAAAAAACTGGGCTTTGAGCTGCCCGATGAAATCGCACCGATTGCCTGGGCACTGATCCTGGGCGGTATGTGGATGGTGGTGGCCGAACACTTCGCCGCCAAGCGCGCGCAGGCACTGGGCGAACGCAGCACGATCAGCTGGACCGTCGCCGTGCTGGTGGGCATCGCCCAGGTGGTGGCTGGCGTGTTCCCGGGCACCTCGCGCTCAGCGGCAACCATATTCGTGGCGCTGCTGGCAGGCACCACCAATCGTGCAGCGGCTACGGAGTTTGCGTTCCTGGTTGGCATTCCGACCATGTTCGCAGCCACGGCCTACGAGCTGATGGACGTGGTGAAGTCAGGCCAGG
>JBDSUI010000184.1:0-2616 GCA_039927795.1 Pseudoxanthomonas sp. | reverse complement strand
CGATGACCACATAGCGCAGGTTCTCGAAGAACTGCGCCCACTTGGTGTGATGCGGCAGGATGGCCTGGTGCAGCATGTCCGGGTTGCTGACCACGATGTCGCCATGCAGACGGATCGCCTGGCGCGCGTCGCCCGGCGTGTCGCCGTCGAAGGTGAAGGCCTTGACGCCCAACTCACCCGCGCGGTTCAACTCCAGCAACTCGGCGACCTGGTCCTGGGCCAGCGCCTTGGTCGGGAACAGGTACAGGGCTTTGGCATTGCCCGTCATGGCTGCGGCTACTACCGGCAGCGTGTAGCACAGCGACTTGCCGGATGCGGTCGGGGTGACGATGGCGACGTGCTCGCCTTTTTGCGCAGCCGTCCACGCTTCGGCCTGGTGGCTGTACAACTGCTCGATGCCGCGCGCGCGCAGGGCGGCTTTCAATGGAGCCGGCACGTCCTCGGGTATCGGGGCGTAACGTCCCTCGCGCCCCGGAATCATGAAGTTGCCGGTAATCCGGTCCGCATAGCGTTTGGACAGCCGGGCGGACAGCAGGCCGCCGTCGCGGCTGAGTTGCCCATCGGCCAGCGTAGAAAGGGCGCGCTCCTGGTCTGCGGTGCGCTGGGCCAGTGCGAAGGCCATGGCGTGTTCCCCAAAGACCTGCATGGGAACCGGTGTGCGTCTCAGGCGCTGAGACCAGAGCCACCCGCGCGTTCAGGCCAGGCGCGGGCCCATGGTGCGAAGCTGCTCTTGCTGAAGCTCGAGGGGTATCGCCTGCGAGCGCTGCGCATCGGCCATGGCAACGCGCTCGGTGCTCTGGCTCAGCGAAATGTGCATTGCCGTGACCGTGTCGACACTGACACGGACATGAGCCGGGTCGTCGAGCCTGCCCTGCACGCCGAATACGGTGTGGCCATCCTGGCTCATCGCAACGTGATCCACGCGGGAGCCACCGGCAAGCCGCATTTCGGCGGCCAGTGAACCGGCGATCTGGCTGCTGTGGACATCGGGCCGGCGGCCTACACGCACGTCCTCGGCATGTACGCCGCGTTCGGCACCCTGATATAGCGGGAACGCGGGGTGGCGCGGGTCGTCAATCAGCAGTGAGGACTTCTGGCCGGCCGGGGCCGGCGCGTCCCGCCCCACCTCCTGGCTGCGCAACTGCTGCAGCTGGCGCAGTGCGGCTTCCTCCAGCTCGCGGGTGCGCGCATCCATACTCGGTTGCACCACATCCTTCATGCCGTGGCGGGTCGCGGCTTCGTCCGCTGCGATCTTGCCCAGCAGCGCGCCTGCCGTTAGCGGAGTGGCGATGAGGACACTGGTGCTACTGCCCGCGGCGACACCCATGGATGCACCCAGCAATGGAGCATCCTGGCTGCCCCGCCGTACTGCGGTGCCTGCGCTTCGCAAGGCTTCTGCAGTACCGTCCCCAATCTGCCGTGCCCGGGATTCGATCTGTCCCGAAACGACCAACGTCGCGCGCGTGATGCCGCCGGCAGCGCGATCAGCACTGTGTTCAATCGTGGCTGCATCCTGTTTTGCGTTGCTCATCGCGCGCGCTGCTGCAGCATGTCGCTTCTGCACGTAATCAGCCGAGTACTGGTCCTGCCGATCGGCCAAGCCGTCCAGGCCGACGCGGCGGATCAGCGCTGTGGTCAGGTCGTTGCTCCATTTCTGCGCAGTGCCCAGGGCGCGCTCGGTGGACGCTTCCACGTGGCCCGATGCCAGACGCGCGCCGGCAACCACCTCGCCTTGGTAGCGCACACTGGTCCCCATGATTTGCCCCGCATGCCGAGTCCCGGCTCCGGCGACGCGACCGGAAATGTCCCAACCGTTACGCGAATTTTCTCCAAGTACCCCTGCGCCCAGTTCCATCCACCTGCCACCGGCGGCGACCGCTTCGCCGCCGTGTTTGCCGCTGACCGCCAGGGTCGTGATGTGGTCAAGCGCATAGATTGCCGGGCGGTTGGCCGCCGCAGCCACACGCAGGCTGGGGGCGGAGGGTCGGTCAATCAGCTGCCCATCAGCCTCGCGGCTCTTGGGCGCCAGCTCAACCAGGCGATCCGGCCCGGCATGCAGCGGAAGATTGCGCAAGGTGTCGCGATTGGCATGCCTGGCCAGCCCAGCCAGCAGCCCTTGGGCGGCTTCCTGCATGCCCGGGTCGTAGGGCAGCGACTGTTTCAGGAAGGTCTGCAGTTGCTGCCTGCCTTCGGGCAGCTGTGAGAGTTCACCCAGGTTCCGCACCACGCTGCTGATTTGGGCCTGGTGCGGACCGCTCATGCCCTGCAACAGGTTCAGGCCATCGTGCAGGACCTCGCCGCGGACGAAATAGCCATGGGCCAGCTGATTGATGTCGTACATCTGCAGTCCGTTCTGGCGCGCGTAACGCTTCGCAGTCTCGGGGTGCAACGTGGCCGAGTTGGAGGTGTAGGCCGGCATGCCGGTAATCGCCGAAGCCGCGAGCGCGTGGCCGCCGCCCTTGGAGTGGCCGCTGACTTCGAAAGGGCTGTTGTATTGGCGTTGAAACTCCCGGCCGAGGTTCATAGAGCGATTGTAATGGTCGCTTTCCAGCCCCTGCGCCTGGCGGGCGTTCTCGATCCAGTCCGACAGCGAAGACTGTCGTGTGTAAGTGTGGC
>JBDSUI010000183.1:0-18447 GCA_039927795.1 Pseudoxanthomonas sp. | reverse complement strand
GGGTGGTGGTTGCCTTTGTCGTGTGGGCATGGGTGATGCTGATGCCGATGCTGGTCGCTCTTTCGGGAAGCGATCCGGCGTGGTTGCAGTCCGGTCCTCTCGGACAGGCGTGGCTGTCGCCGCATGGCCTATTCGGTTTGACCGGGTGGAGCCCGCTGGGTCGCGCAGTTGGCGTCAGCCTGTTTGCCGGCATTGTGGTCACCGCGCTGGCCACCGTGTGGCGCCGCGAAACTCCGCACCATCGCGGTCGTGCGTTGGACCGTCAGGCCTTGGGTGATGCGGGTCTGCGTTTTCTGGCCCGGGAACGTGTCGAACAGTTGCTGCAAGGCGCGCCACTGCGGGGGCCGGTTCCGGCACTTACCGAATCACGGATGGAGCGCGAGTTGTCGGCCGTGCTGGGTTCTGCGTCCGCGCGCCTGTTGTTGAACGCAGCGCGTCGCGAAAGCGGCGAGCTGGATACCGTGGCCGCCATCGTCGGCGAAGTGTCGCAGGACCTGCGCTTCAACCAGCAGGTACTGGAGGCCGCGCTGCAGAACATGAGCCAGGGCATCAGCGTGGTGGATCGCGAGCAACGCCTGGTCGCATGGAACCGCCGCTACGTGGAACTGTTCGGCTTCCCGGATGAGCTACTGCAGGTCGGGCGGCCGATAGTCGATCTGACCCGGTGGGCCCTGCAGAGCATGCCGCACCGTGGTTCAGACGAAGTCGCGCTGCAGCGGCGTATTGCCTACATGCGTGCAGGCACCGCACACCTGACCGAGCGCGTGTTCGCGGACGGAAGCATGGTTGAAATCCGCGGCAATCCGATGCCTGGCGGTGGCTTCGTCGCCACCTACACCGACGTCACCGCCTCGCGCCAGGCCGAACGCAGCCTCAAGCAGGCCAACGAAACCCTGGAACAGCGCGTGGTCGATCGCACCGCACTGCTGGAAACGGCCAAGCGCGAGGCCGAACATGCCAACGATGCCAAGAGCCGCTTCCTGACCGCGATAGGACACGATCTACTGCAGCCCTTGCACGCCGCGCATTTGTTCACCGACGCGCTTTCCCAACAATTGGTTGACGGCAACCAGCGTCACTCGGTGCAGCAGATCCGTGGCGCGCTGGATTCCACCACCGACCTGCTGACGGGGTTGCTGGACATGTCGCGGCTGGAAGCTGGTGGACTGGTGCCGGAGCCGCGCGCGTTTCCGCTGGCTGAAGTGCTGGAGCCGCTGGCCTCCGAATTCCGTGCCTTGTCCGGCGAGCAAGGCCTGTCGTTCCACCACGTACCCACGCGCGTGTGGGTACACACTGATCCGCAACTGCTGCGCCGCATCCTGCAGAACTTCCTGGCCAATGCGGTGCGCTACACCCGGTCCGGCGGAATACTGCTGGGCGTGCGCCGTGCAGGCGGCAGCGTGCGCATTGAAGTACACGACACCGGGCCGGGCATCGAGCCTGCGCAGCAGGAAATCATCTTCGAGGAGTTCAGGCGTGGCGATGCCGCGAGTGGGCAAGGCCTGGGTCTGGGTCTGTCGATCGCCGACCGTATCGCGCAGTTGTTGCACGCGCAGTTGACACTGCGCAGCACCCTGGCACGCGGCTCCAGTTTCGCGGTGACCTTGCCTGCGGTGGCATCGCCTGCCACCCCGTCGGCAAGCGTGGCGCGCGCTTCGCTGGCCGGCCATCGGGTACTGGCGCTGGACAACGACGCCGCCGCAGTCGAAGGGCTGCGGCAGGTGCTGTCAGCATGGGGTTGCGTGGTGTACGTGGCTGCCGATGGCGGGCAGGCGGCGTCAATCCTGGCGCAACAGCGGATCGACCTGTGGTTGTTCGACTTCCACCTGGACCAGGGCGATACCGGTCTGGCGGTCGCGCAGCGCCTGGGCCAACAATTCGGGGCCACACCGTGCCTGATCCTGAGCGCCGACCAGACCCAGGCGGTGCGCAAAGCGGTGCAGGATGCCGGCCTGTTGCTGTTGAGCAAGCCGGTGCGTCCCTTGGCGCTCAAGTCGGTCCTTGACCGCATGGTCGCCAGCAGCGGCATCACCCCGGTGCACGGCGCTGGATTTTCCGCTTAGCGCTTTACAATGGGTTTTCTTCGCAGTGTGCAGGCCTTCATGCCCTATACCCCCATCGTGGCCACCCTGGGCTACGTGCTTTCCGCCGATCGCTCCCGGGTCCTGTTGATCCATCGCAATGCAAGGCCGGACGACCAGCATCTGGGCAAATACAACGGACTGGGCGGCAAGATCGAGCGCGATGAAGATGTGGTTGCCGGCATGCGCCGCGAGATCATGGAGGAAGCCGGCATCCAATGCGATGCGCTGTCACTGCGCGGCACCATCAGCTGGCCCGGGTTCGGCAAGAGTGGCGAGGACTGGCTGGGTTTCCTGTTCCTGATCACCGAGTATTCCGGCACGCCGCCTGCCAGCAACGTGGAAGGTACGCTGGAATGGGTGGCGGTCGCCGATATCATGCAGCTGCCCCTATGGGACGGTGACCGGCATTTTCTGCCGATGGTGTTCGACGACGACCCGCGCAGTTTCCATGGGGTCATGCCGTACCGCGAGGGCAGGATGGTGTCGTGGAATTATTCGCGACTGTAGGACGGGTCTGGACCCGCCGCTCCAGGTTGTAGCCACAATGCCGGAAGTTGGGACCCGCGCCCGCCCAGCGCATTTCTAATCCACAGATGCTGTGGATGAAAGTCGCGCAAACCTGTGGGTAACTTCGAATTGGCCATGCGTGGCGGGCGTGTCAAGCAATGTGTCTAAAAAATGACCAGCGCATCAGGATTCCATCTGTCGGGCCGGATCGCTGAGTTCCAGCTCCCGTAGCACCACGCCGGCCTGGGTGCGGTTGCGAACGCCCATGCGCTCGAAGATGGCGGTCAGGTGCGCCTTGACGGTGCGCTCCTGCACGTCCAGGCGGTCGGCAATCTGCTTGTTCAGCAGGCCCTCGGCGACCAGGGTCAACACCCGGAACTGTTGCGGCGAAAGGCTGGCCAGGCGCGCGGCCAGTTCGGTGTCGTGTTGCGAGGACTGCGAGCGCGCTACCGTTGCGCGCAATGACGAAGGCAGCCACTGCTCGCAGGCCAGCACGCTGCGAATCGCCTCGCGCAACTCGTCCAGCCCTGAACTCTTGGGTAGATAACCCGCCGCACCATGGTCCAGCGCACGCCGCACCACGCGTGGGTCGTCGTTGGCCGAGACCACGATCACCGCCACCTGGGGAAACTGCGCGCGGATCGCGGCCAGTCCGGCCAGACCGTGATTGCCAGGCATATGCAGGTCCAGCAACACCAGGTCCATGTCGGGGTTGGCTTCCAGCGCGGCCAGCACGCCGTGCAGTGATTCGGCTTCCAGCACTGACAGCGCTGCCACGGCGTCTGCGGCCGCACCATGCAGGGCGGCGCGGAACAGCGGGTGGTCGTCGGCGATCAGCAGCTTGGGCATGCGGGTAGGGCGTCCATCAGATGCGCAGACGGGCACCGTAACAGCATCGTGGCGCTGCTGGCGTGGTACCAAAGTACGATGACGGCAACCGTCGCCCGGGTTAGCTTGGGGGTATGAATCCGACTCCCTCATTACATCTTGCCGCCGTACTGCTGACCTGCCTGTTGCCAACGGCATGCACTACCTCTGCCCAACGTTTGCCGTCGAAGGAGAGTGCGATGATGGAACCGCAACGCGAAACCGTGCACCGCGGCGACGATGACCTGCTTACCGCCGGCCTGGGGATAGGGGGGCTGCGGGCCATGGTGGCGCCGGGGTTTGCGGACGCCGCCACGCCCACCGCCGGCGAACTGCGCCGGCGCGCTATCTGGAACAACTGGCGTGGCATCGCCGATCTTTCTGCCAGCGGTGGTTATGGCCAGGTTTACGGCAGCGTGGCCAGCGTGCCGGGACGGGAATTTTCGGCGTTTGCCACGGTGGCCGGCGCCCGCCAGCCGCACCGGGTACTGTTGCAGGTGCCAGATAGCTTCGACCAGGCCAAGCGCTGCGTGCTGGTGACTGCGGCGTCAGGCTCGCGCGGCGTCTATGGCTCCATTGCCGTGGCCGGTGCCTGGGGTTTGCCCAAGGGTTGCGCGGTGGCCTACACCGACAAGGGTGCAGGTACTGACTACTACGACCTCGACACGCATACCGGGGTCACCCTGGATGGCACGCGCGGCACACGGGAAGCAACCCTCGCATTCCGGCCGGACGTGGCGGCCGGTGCGTCCGGTATCGCCTTCAAACATGCGCACTCGGGCGACAACCCGGAAGCGGACTGGGGTCGTCACGTGAAGCAGGCGGCAGAATTCGCACTGACGGCGCTGGATCGGGCCTTTCCGCAAGCGGAGCCTTTTACTTTCGACAATACCCGCGTCATCGCGGTGGGCATTTCCAACGGCGGCGGCGCGGTGTTGCGGGCCGCCGAAATGGACGGTGAGTGGCTGGACGCGGTGGTGGCCGGTGAACCCAACCTCTATCTGCCCGGCCCGGGTAGCCGCACGCTCTATGACTACACCACCGAAGCGGCCTTGTTGATGCCGTGCGCGCTGTTGCAGCTGCCGGCCGACGCGTTGCCGCAACCGCCGGTGCGCGCGCAGGTCGAGCCGTTATGGAACGCGCGCTGCGCCGCACTCAAGGCGTCCGGACTGATCACGGGCGAAAGTACCAGGGCGCAGGCGAAGTCGGCCTACGATCGCCTGCGCGGCACTGGCTGGACCGATCAGGCGCTGACCGCTGGCGCATTGAGTGTTGGTTTCGACCTGTGGCGTGCGGTGGCGGTGACCTATGCATCGGCCTACGCACGCGCGGGCGTGGGCGAACATGCCTGCGGTTATTCCTTTGCCGCGCAGAATCCTGACTTCTCTGCGCGCGTGTCCACCGAAGCCGAACGCAATGCCTGGTTTGCCGATGGCAGCGGCATCCCGCCGGGCGCCGGCGTCGGCATCATCGACACCAAACTGGCGTCGCCCGATTTCACCATGCCCGGATTGCAATGCCTGCGCGGCCTGCTGGAGTTGCCCGAGGACAGTGCGTTCAAGCAGGGCCTGGCACAGACCCAGGCCACATTGCCGCGCAAGGGCCTGCCGATCATCGTAATCCATGGCCTTGATGATGGACTGGTGCCACCTGCCTTCAGCAGCGCACCCTATGTCGCTGCCGCGCAAGCCGCAGGCCGCGACGTAGCGTACTGGCAGGTGCAAAACGCCCAGCATTTCGATGGTTTCCTGGCGCTGCCTGCGTATGGTGCGCGCTATGTGCCTGTGCTGCCGTATGTGTATGCAGCGCTGGACCAGGTTGTGGCCCGGCTGGATGGCAAGGCAGGCAAATCCGTTGATGCAGTGATCGCAGCCACGCCTCGCGGCAATGGCGCGGTGGAAGCGGCGCAGTTTGCTATTCCCGCCCAGCCCTGAGCGGTCGCGTTGCGTTCTTAACACTGGATTTGGCAGTCTGTTGCCTTCGCCACGCTACGGACACACCATGCCACGTCATTTCTCCATGCTGCGCGACTTCCATCTGGCCGACTGGTTCACCCTGGCCAATGCCTTCTGCGGCACCGGTGCGGTGTTCGCCTCGATGCGCTTCCTGCAGGAAGGCAATGTTCGCGACCTGCTGATCGGCATGGCCTTGATACCGCTGGCCTTCATCTTCGATGCACTGGACGGGCGCATCGCGCGCTGGCGCAAGTCCTCGTCCACACTGGGCCGGGAACTGGATTCCCTGGCCGATGTGATCTCCTTTGGCGTGGCCCCGGCTGCACTGGCCTACGCCTGCGGCATGCAGGGTGGCTGGGACTGGCTGGTGCTCAGCTACTTCGTCTGCTGCGGCGTCAGTCGCCTGGCGCGCTACAACGTCACCGCCGAGCAGTTGTCGGGGGAAGACGACAAGGTCAGGTATTTCGAGGGCACACCCATTCCCACCAGTCTGGCGCTGGTGGTGCTGCTGGCCGCTGCCGCTCTGACCGGGCAGCTGGGCGACAACTTGTGGTTGGGAGAGGTGCGTCTGGGCCCCTGGTTGCTGCATCCACTGGTGCTGGTATTTGCATTGTCCGGTTCGCTGATGATCAGCAAGACGTTGCACATTCCCAAGCCTTGACCAGTCCAGCGGCTGTGACCTTGCCGCACGTGGGCGTTTTGTCGCGGCCGATTGCTATGATCGGGACGTAGCCCCGGAGGTAGGAAATGTTCAACAGCGGATTTGGCAACAGCGGATTTGGCAACAGCGGTGATTTCGAGGCGATGGCCCGGCAGTACTGGAATGCCTGGGGCGCGGCCATGCGTCAGGGCGGCATTGGTGGCACGCCCGCCCAGCCCGCGAACCAGTGGCAACAGGCCGTCGATTGGTGGTCGCAGTTGATGCCGGAGGGGCGCAGCCAGGCCAACGATGCGGTCGGCCGCTTCAACCAGCAGGCCAGCCAGTGGTTCGGGCAGATGCAGCAGGTGGCCGCGCAGTTCGCGGGGCAGGACACCAGCCCGTCGGACATCAGCCAGGCCTGGCGACGCGCGATGGGCGCCCATGGCAACAATCCCTTCCCGGAGATGTTCAAGGCCATGCGCGGGCAAGGCGCGCATGGCATGGAAGAATGGCTGGAGCAGGTGAAGCCGCTTCTGGATGGCCTGCAGCAGCAAAGCCAACGCCTGCAGCAGATGCCGGCCTTTGGCCAGTACCGCGAGCACCAGGAGCGTTGGCAGGCCCTGCAGCAGGCCCAGCAGGACTACCAGGTGCAGACCGAAGCCTTCAACGGCTTGATGCAGGAATGCGCGAAGCGCGCGTTCGACACTTTTGAACGCCGATTGGGCGCGCATGACGGCCCAGGCCGGCAGATCACCAGTGCGCGCGGCCTGTTTGACCTGTGGATAGACTCGGCCGAAGAGGCCTACGCCACCGTTGCCTTGTCAGCGGAATTCCGCGAGGTCTATGGCGCATTGGGCAATGCGCAGATGCGCCTGCGTGCCGCTATCCAGCGGGAAGTCGAGCAAATGACCGGTCTGTTTGGTATTCCGACGCGTACCGAAATCGATTCAGCGCATCGCAAGATCGCCGACCTGGAGCGCGCATTGCGCCGCGCCACTGCCGCCGAAGCCCGCCCCGTTGCAGCACGCAAGGCTGCCGCGCGCAAGGCGGCAATGGCGCCGAGGGCCGAAGCAACCGCGCCGGCCACGCCCGCGCCCACAGCACCGCGCCGCGCTACTCCCAGACCCGCCGTTGCATCCGCCAAGCCTGCCCGCAAGGTCGCCGCAGCCAGGGCGCCGGTGGCCCAGGCCAAGCCTGCGAAGAAGGCTGCGCCCAAGCGTACCGTCAAGCCGGCCATGGTCAGGCAGAAGCCATCAGCGCGCAAAGCCGCTGCAGCAGCCAAACCCCGGTCTTCTGCCGCAACCGCCGCAGCTCCAAAAGTTGCGGTTCGCAAGCCTTCGCGCAAACCTGATCGCGCAGGGCAGCCCCGTACAAAGGTTACGGCGCAAAAGAAAGCCGTACCGTCGCCAGCCCTTAGCCGGGTCGTTTCGATGAAGGACTGGGTGGCCAACAATGCCGCGCAGAACAAGTCCGATGCCGCGGTCGCGAAAAACACGGGCAGGAAGGGGGCACGCAAATGATCGGTCCCCTGAACATCAGCCCGCTTGCATTGGCACAAGAAGCAATGACGCTGCAGCAGAAGCTGTCGGCGGGACTGCGCACCCTGCCTGAAGTGGCCGACGTGCAATACGGTGCTACCGCCAAACAGGAAGTCTGGCGCGATGGCAAAGTGGTCCTTTACCGTTTCATTGGCGAACACGCACCCACCGCGAAAGTACCCTTGCTCATCGCCTATGCGCTGGTAAATCGACCCTACATGGTCGACCTGCAGGCAGATCGTTCACTGGTCAAGGGCTTGCTGGCGCGTGGCGAGGATGTCTACATCATCGATTGGGGCTACCCGGACCGCTCCGATCGCTTCCTGATGCTGGATGACTACATCAACCGTTTCATAGATGGCGCGGTAGACCACCTGCGTGACCGTGCCGGCCGGGATGCCATCAACCTGCTTGGGATCTGCCAGGGCGGCGCATTCTCGCTGTGTTACGCAGCACTGCACCCGGAAAAAGTGAAGAACCTGATCACCATGGTCACACCGGTGGACTTCCATACACCGGATAACATGCTGTCCAACTGGACCCAGAACATCGACGTGGACCTGATGGTCGACACGTTGGGCAATGTGCCGGCGGACCTGATGAATTCCAGCTACCTGATGCTCAAGCCGTTCCGTCTGCACCTGCAGAAGTACGTGGGGCTGATCGATATCCTGGATGACAAGGCGGCCATCGAGGATTTCCTGCGCATGGAAAAATGGATCTTCGATTCGCCGGACCTGGCGGGCGAAGCGTTCCGGCAGTCCATCAAGCAGTTTTATCAGGGCAACGGTTTCGTCAACGGTGGTATCGAGATTGATGGCGAGTCCGTCGACCTGGCCGATGTGGACATGCCGATCCTCAATATTTTTGCCGAACACGACCATCTGGTCCCGCCGGATGCCTCGCGCGCGTTGCGTTCACTGGCAGGCACGCGCGATTACACCGAGCTTAGTTTCAAGGGTGGCCATATTGGCATTTACGTCTCCAGCCGTGCGCAGCGGGAAGTGCCGACTGCCATCCACGAATGGCTGGCAAAGCGGGCGCGCTGAGTCCTTGCCATGAAGCTGCAGCGAATTGCGATGACATTGTTGCTGGGGCTTGCGACGGCGCTGCTGTCGCCGACCGCTGGGGCAGCACCTTCCCTAAAGGCCAAGGCCGAGATCGCCACGCTGATCGAGCTGCTGGGCCAGTCCGGATGCGAATTCCAGCGCAATGGCAGCTGGTACGGCGCGGCACAGGCACGCGCGCATCTGCAACGCAAGTACGACTACCTGTTGAAGAAGGACCAGGTGGACAACGCCGAACAGTTCATCGAACGTGCCGCGAGCCGCAGCAGCGTAAGCGGGCGTGTATATCGGGTCAGATGCGGCAAAGTGGAGCAGGCGTCTGCCGCCTGGTTCCTGGGCAAGTTGCAAAGATTGCGCAATGCCGCTGGCACGCGTTGAGACGCTAGACTCCGACCTACGCCTTTGGGAGAGCACAAGATGAAACCGCAAGAATCATTTTCGCGATCACGCAGTGACCGCATGGTCGCTGGCGTCATTGGCGGCATCGCCCGCCGTTATGGCTGGAGTTCCACGCTGCTGCGCGTGTTGTTTGTCATTGTCTCGATTGCCTCTGCCGCCTTCCCCGGGATCCTGGTGTACTTGATCCTGTGGATGCTGATGCCCGACGAGGCGGCATGACCTGCTGATGCAAGGTGCGTGGCGCAAGCTTGCGTTGGCCCTCGGAATGGTCTGGGCATCACCCAACAGTCTCATCGGTCTGGCGGCCGGCGGCCTTGGCATGCTGTTCGGCGCCACAGCGGACCTCAGTGCACGCGACTTTGCGGTGGTCTTCAACCATTGGCCCTGGGGTCCGGGCGGTGCGATCACCCTGGGCAACACCATTCTGCATACGGGGGATACGCTGGATTCGGAATGCGTCACCTACGAGCATCGCGCAGGCCACTGCCTGCACCCGCGCATCAAGCTCGGTGACCATGAGCGTGCCCACGTCTACCAGTACATGGTGCTGGGACCGCTGTTCCTGCCCGTCTACCTGTTGTGTGGTGGGGTCAGCGTGCGCAACCCGTTTGAACGGGCGGCCGACCGCTATGCAATGACAGGGCATGGATGGTGGCCTTGACGCTGGCGCATTCGTCACGCCGCTTCACCTCCGTCACCTCCGTCACCGCCGTCATCGCCATTACCGCTCGAGTCTTGAGAATCCAAAAAGCTTTGCCAGCGGGTGCTTGCGCTTTTCTATCAGCGCACGCAACAAACCTGCACCCAGCATGCTGTAGGTGATTCCATTGCCGCCATAGGCCATGGCGAAATGCACGCGGGGCCCGTGTTGCCCGTGCGGCCCGAAGAACGGTAGTCCGTCCCTGGTTTCGGCAAAGGTTCCGCCCCAGGCAAACGCGGGCTTGAATGGAATGCGCGGAAACAGCTTGCTGACTTTCTTTTCCAGGGTGCGCGCTTTCTTGTCTACCCGTGCATCGCGTCGTGCGGGGATATCCACACTGTCGTCTTCGCCGCCCACCAGTAGCCGCCCATCGCCGGTGCTGCGCATGTATAGATAGGGGCGTGCCGATTCCCAGACCATCGTATTCTTGAGCGGGCCCAGGGCGTCGTCCTCGATGGGATCGGTAATGAACGCATAGCTGCTGCGGTTCTGGGCAACCTTCTTTTCCAGCCATTGCTGGTTTGCGTAGCCGGCAGCCAGCACCAGATGATTGGCGCGGATGACCTGGCCTTCTTCAGTCTGCATCGTGACCCCGCGTGAGCTGGACTGCATGCGCTGGATGCGCGTACGGTCGAACACCTGGCCGCCGCGTTTCTGCAGGCGAGCCAACAGTCGATACGCCATGCGGTAGGGGTCGATGCGCGCGGCCTGGTGGCTGAGGATCGCGGCGGGCGTGTCGATGCCGTAACGTGCCTTGGCTGCATCGCTTTCCAGCAGCTCGACATCGAAACCATGGCGAAGGCGAAGCTCGAATTCCTCGCGCAGCACACTGGCATGGCGGCGCTTGCTGGCGTAGTACAGGCTGTCCATCCAGCCGAAATCGACATCCCTTATGTCGCGCGCCTTGTCCTGCAGCATTGCGATGGCTTCAGCGCATTGGCGGTACGCAAGTACAGCGTCGTCTTCGCCATAACGCTTGGCCAGGTCGATCATGTGGGTGTCGATCTCATACTGCAGCAACGCCGTACTGGCCGAAGAACTACCCCAGCCCACATCGCGCTGCTCGATCACGGCCACGTCATGGCCACCTGCGGCCAGTTCGTCGGCGATCAAGGCGCCGGTGATGCCGCCACCGATGACCGCAACATCGCATCGCAGGTCTTCCTGCAGCGGCGGGAACGCATGCATCAAGCCGTTCTTGACGGCCCAGTACGGATAGCCACTTTTCAGATCCATGAGCGCGCCCGCCAGAAGTAGTGGGAAAAGCATGCGGTCGCGTGCATATGGTTAGTGTGAGCGCGCCTGCCGATCCCTTGCACGAAGCGGTCTAACGCGGCAGGGCGCCGTGCAGGAAAAGCTGCACCGCGCTTTGCGCGTACACCTGCAGCTGCTGCGGGTCGGGGTCCTTGAGATTGCCCGAGGAAACGCGCATGACCAGGTCGCCGAACAGCATCATGAAGAAATGACTGGCGGCCAGGCTGGGAGAGGCGAGTTGCAGCCGCCTTGCCGCGACTTCCTGCTCGAAATAGTCCGCCAGGCGGGTGCGGACCGCAGCCACGGCGTGGTCGAAGAACCAGTCGCGCATGCGGGGGAAGGATTGGCCCTCACCAATGATGATGCGGTGTATGACCACTGATTCGGCCGTGCACATGCCTTCGGCAATGCGCTCGGCAGCCTGCTGCAGGGCATGTTCCGGCGTCATGCCAGACAGGTTCAAATCGCGCAGGCGTTCGCTCAGCTCCTGCAGTCGGCGCTGGATGATGGCGTGGGCCAGACCTTCCTTGTCTCCGAAGACCCGATACAAGGTGGCCAGCGAACCGCCGGCGCGGGCGACAATCTCGCTGAGCCGCGCGTGCTGATAGCCCTTGTCGGTGAAGACCTCGGTCGCAGCGTCCAGGATGCGCTCCACACGCAGCTCGCCCCGTCTGCACAGGTCCACGGCCAGCCGGGGGCGCAGGGAACCCGCGAAGTCAGCGCTTCCGGGATTCGTATCGTTGCTTGATGTGTTCAAGGCATGGATTCCTGACAGATCACGATGACGACAAGCTAGGACAAGCGTTTGGGCCGTATTGGCATGCAGCCTATGGTTCCAACGCGCAGACGCACGTTCTTTGGCCATCTCTGTAGCCGATCCGGGGCGGCAGCGGCTGCCGGAGTGCCCGTTTAGTGGGCCAGTCGCGCACCAGCTTTGCGGTCTTCAATAGGCCGCGTCCCGCCGAAGCCCAAGAAAAAAGCCCTGCAAATGCAGGGCTTTCAGCTGGTGCCGAAGGGGGGACTCGAACCCCCACACTATCGCTAGCGGCGGATTTTGAGTCCGCTGCGTCTACCATTCCGCCACTTCGGCGCGGGCGGGAAGTATAGCTGAGCATTCGGCAATCCCCAATGCCGTAGCGGGGTCTCCGATGCCCGCGTATGGAACTTGCCAAAGTGCGGCGAGCAGTTCGGGCTCTGCCGCCTGTCCTCGCAGCGCCGCCACAGGTGCTGGTTGCCAATGCCGGGAAGCAGGAGTGCCAAGCAGCCCGTCGATAGAGCTGCTGCCGCAGCCGACCTGGCCCGCCTTCTCAGGTACGGAGTTTTGATGGCAGGCGTCCGGAAAAGTCAGTGCGCTGTGCGCTGCGACGGACTGGCGACGGACTGTAGCGCGAGCGCAAACGCACAGGCTCAGATGCGCTTGAGGAAATTCCCCACAGCCGGTCCGAAGCGCTCCATATCCACCAGGAACGCGTCATGGCCTTGCGGTGAGTCCATGGCCTGGAATTCCGCATCGGCGCCGCCGGCACGCAGGCCGTCAGCAACCTGTTGTTGTTGCTGCAGGGGGAACAGAATGTCGGTGGTCGCGCCGATAGCCAGGGCCTTGTCCACCTTGATGCGGGCCAGTCCCTTCAACACGTCGCCGCCGGCAACCTCGGCCAGATCAAACCAGTCCATAGAGCGACTGAGGTAGAGGTAGCAGTTGGGGTCGAAACGGCGCACGAAGCGGCGCGCATGGCCTTCCAGGTAGCTTTCCACCTGGAATTCCACGCCGAAAGGTTCTTCTTCCGGCTGATCGGGATTCTGTGCTTGCTGATCCAGCCGCACGCGGCCAAAACGCCCGTCCCATTCCAGCGCCGAGCGGTAGGTGATCACGCCCAGCTTGCGGGCCATGCGCATCCCGGATTCGGGATAGGTTGCGTCGTCGTATTCGCCTCCGTTCCAGTTCGGGTCAAGCCGTATGGCCTCGCGCTGCAGCGAGCGGATGGCGATGGAAAACGGCAAGGCCTGCGCGCTGCCCGAAACATTGATGTGGGTGCGCGCCAGGCCTGGATGGCGCAACAGTAACGCCAGTGCAGTCATGCCGCCCATGGAGTTGCCAATGACGCATGCCAGCTGCTCGATGCCCAGTCCACGAACGACTTCGCGCGCGGCATCGGCAACGTCTTCAATGGATAATTCGGGGAATGCCAGGCGGTAGGGTGCGCCGGTTTCCGGATTAAGCGACGCAGGTCCGGTAGAGCCTTTGCAGCTGCCCAGTGAATTCACACAGACCACGAACCAGCGGTCTGTGTCGATGGGCTTGCCCGGCCCAAGCATCGCTTCCCACCAGCCCGCTGCCGGGTTGCCGGTGTTGCTGGCCGCGTGTGCATCGGGCGACAGCCCGGTGACGATGAGGATCACGTTGTCTCGGGCGGGGCTGGGCGTGCCCCAGGTTTCATAGGCGATGCGCGCGCCTTTCAGTTCGTCACCGCGATGCATCGGAAAGGGCGAGGGCAGGGGGTGGAAGCGGGTGCCTGGAGGAATGAATTCGGTCATGGTCTGATTCTACTGACGCCGTGCCCGCTTCACGGACTGGATGTGCCCAGCACCAGTGCAACAGGCTCTTTCGCAGGCAACGCAACTCGCACGGGTGCCGACTCGATATCACCTTCCTGGCGCATCGGATCGCCACTGGCCGACAAGCGTGCGAATACTTCCACTTCCTTCAGCGCCGAAAGCTTTTGCGTGGGCATCGGGCTGTCGGCGTCATCCAGAGTCACGGTCAAGGGCAGATCCTGCAATGAGTGTTTCTCTGCGGCAACCGGCATAGGCGGACCGCCAGGCCGGCGCGCGATGATGAACACCGTGGTGTCGCCACGCAGGCGAACACGTGCTGCGAACTGCGGATCCAGGGTCACGCTGACCGTCAGTGCGTTGGCCGTTGGGGTTACGGTCGGCGGCGCGGCCGCGGCCAGGGGTGATAGCCCTGCTTCGACCCTGGCTGCGTTGATCTGCACGCGCAGGGTGGCGGCCGTGGCCGGGTCCACCTGGGTCAGCAGCGGCTCCCAGGTCTTTGCCGCCTCGGCGGGTTTGCCGTCCTGACGCTGGGCAATGCCCAGCAGCCAGGTGGCCCGCTCGTGGCCAGGCTGTACCACCAGGGCATGCTGCACCCAGGCCAGCGCCTGCGCATCCAGCTTGCGGTCAGCCGCTACATACAGGCGTGCCTGCGCCGCTTCGACCAGCAGATTGGGATCATCGGGAAGATGCGTCACTGCTTCGGCAAACGCCTCGCTGGATTCTGCAAGGCGGCCTTCCGACGCCAGCGTCTTGCCCAGCAATTGCCAGCCTTCGGGCAGTGCGGGATTGCGCTTCAGCTCGGCTCGCAGGTCCGCCAGCGCCTCATCCAGCGTGGGTGCCGGAGCGACAACGTGATTGATCAGCGCCGGCGTGCCAATGACACGATAAAGCGCGAAGGTCGCCAGCCCCAGCGCCAGTACGCCGCCAATGACCAGGGCACGCGAGTCACGCCACAACGGCCACAGCACGCCCAACAGCAGGGCCACTGACAGCGCAACTGCAATGGCTACGAAGGCGGTCATCACCACTCCTGGTTATCGTCATGGGTGACCGTGCCGGCGGCCGGGTGGCTGCGCCTGCGTACGATGCGGAACACGATGGCGGCGCCGGCGAGCAACAGCAGCGCCGGGCCGAACCAGAGCAGCCAGGTATTGCCGGCAACTTCGGGTTTGTACAGCACGAACTCGCCGTAGCGATCGACCAGGAAACGTTTGATTTCCGCGTCCGACTTGCCCTGGTTCATGAGGTCCAGTACTTCGCGGCGCAGGTCATGTGCAATTTGCGCGTTGGAATCGGCCAGCGACTGGTTCTGGCACATCACGCAGCGCAATTCGGCGGTGAGCGCATGGAAGCGGGTTTCCTCGGCCGTGTCACGGAACTGCAGCGGAGTGGGGTCGCTGACCTGGGCGAAGGACACGGTCGACAGCGCCAGCATCAGGATCAGCAAGGCCGCTCGACCACGGCGCGGGCACTTGGCAAGGAGCGAATTCACTTGTCCGCTTCCGCCTTCTCAAGTGCCGGAATCAGTTCGTCGGCGATGATCTGGTCGGTGATTGCGCCAACGTGCTTCCAGCGCACGATGCCCTGGCCGTCAACCAAAAAGGTTTCCGGCGCTCCGTAGATGCCCCAATCGATCGCAGTGCGGCCCGGTTCGTCGGCCACCACCATCAGATACGGATTGCCGAACTGCTCCAGCCAGCGCAGCGCGTCTTCAGGCGAGTCCTTCAGGTTGTAGCCGATGAAGCGCACGCGCTTGGTCAGCGCAAACTTGCTGATCACCGGATGCTCGGTGCGGCATTCCGGGCACCAGCTGCCCCAGACGTTCATGACAAACGGCTGGCCACGCAATTCGGCCATGGTGAAACGCTTGCCCGGTTCGTGCAGCAGCGGCAGGTCGAAGTCGGGTGCCGGTTTGCCGATCAGCGGGGATGGCAGGGCGTCGCGACCGGCGCGATCGGACTGCTGCACGCCGTAGTACAGCAAACCCATCAGGCCGACAAAGAACAAGGCGATGATGACCCCGGCGAAGACGAACGCGCCCGTGGTCTTGTTGTCGGGCTTCGGTGCGGGTTGGCTCATCGCTTGTCCTCGGGTTTGCGGAAACGCCTGTCGGTGGCGGTGACAAAGCCGCCAAGTGCCATCAGGCCGGCGCCCAGCCAGATCCAACGTACGAACGGCTTGATATGGATGCGTATTGCGCGTGCTTCACCGCCCAGCGATTCACCCAGCGCCACATACACGTCGCCAAACAGCCCGGGGTAAATGCCGGCCTCGGTCATCACCTGTCCGCCACTGGCGTAGGCACGCTTCTCGGGGTGCAGGCGCACCAGCGGCTTGCCGCTGCGCAGTACCTGCACATGACCGCGCGTGGCCAGGTAATTCGGGCCCTGGATTTCATCCACGCCTTCGTACTCGAATGCGTAGCGACCGATGGTCGAGGTCTGCCCGGGGGACATTGCCAGTTCGCGCTGTACGTTCAGGCCTTCGACCAGCAAGGCGCCGATCAGGAACACGGCGATGCCGCTGTGGGCCAGGGTCATGCCCAGCATTTCAGCGGTGAAACGATTGCCTTTGGATTGGAAACGCGTCCACACGAAGCGCGCAGTGCCGAATGCCACCCAGGCAGCGGTGCCGACACCGGCGGCAGTCTTCCACTGGCCCTGCGGGGCCATGAAGTAGCCGATCACGGCCAGTACCAGGGCAAGGCCGGCCCAAGGCGCCAGCATGCGCAGAGGACGCGACGGTTCTTCGCGCTGCCAGCGGGTCAGCGGCCCCAGCGGCAACAGCAGCACCAGCGGCCCCATCAACAACAGGAACAGCAAACCGAAATAGGGCGGACCCACCGAGATCTTGCCCAGGTTCAGGGCGTCGGCCAGCAACGGATACAGCGTGCCCAGCAACACCATCGCGCAGGCGCAGGTCAGCAGAACGTTGTTGGCCAGCAGCAAGGTCTCACGTGACATCGCGGTGAATGGCGAACCCTGTTCCAGACGCGGCACCCGTGCCACATACAGCAGCAGCGAGCCGCCGATGACAATGGCCAGGAAAATCAGGATGAACAATCCGCGCGAAGGATCGGCGGCAAAGGCATGCACGCTGGTCAGCACACCCGAACGCACCAGGAACGCGCCCAGCAGCGACAGCGAGAACGCGGCGATTGCCAGCAACAGGGTCCAGCCGCGGAAGCTGCCACGCTTCTCGGTCACGGCCTGCGAGTGCAGCAACGCCGCCCCGGCCAGCCAAGGCATGAAGCTCGCGTTCTCCACCGGGTCCCAGAACCACCAGCCACCCCAGCCCAGTTCGTAGTAGGCCCACCAGCTACCCAGGGCGATGCCGATGGTCAGAAAGCCCCAAGCGACATTGGTCCACGGCCGCGTCCAGCGCAGCCAGCGTGCATCAACGCTGCCGTCAATCAACGCGGCCACCGAGAACGCGAACGGCACCACGAAACCCACGTAGCCGACATACAGCATCGGCGGGTGCATGATCATGCCCACGTCCTGCAACAGCGGATTCAGGTCGTGGCCTTCAATCGGCACCGGCAGCAGGCGGATAAACGGGTTGGAGGTGAAGATGAGGAACGCCAGGAACCCCAGGCTGATGAACCCGATCACGCCCAGCACGCGCGCCATCACCGGATCCGGCAAGCCATGCGAGAACCGGGCCACTGCCGCGTTCCATACCGCCAGCACCAGCGTCCACAGCAGCAGCGAGCCCTCGTGCGCGCCCCACACTGCGGTGTAGCGGTAGATCAGCGGCAGCAATGAATTGGAGTTGTCGGCCACGTACTTGACCGAAAAATCGTGTCGCACGAACGCAGCGGTAAGCACGATGAACGCAGCCAGCACCAGCAGCAGTTGTGCGTACGCGGCGGGCCGGGCTACGGCCATCCAGCTGGCCTTGCCGCGATGCGCGCCGGCGACCGGCAACACGGCCTGCAATGCCGCGATGAACAGCGCCAGGATCAGCGCAATCTGGCCAAGTTCGGGCAGCATTACGGTGTCGCCGGCGCAGGCGCGGCAGGGGTTTGCACGTCGTGTTTCTTGTGCGCCATGCCCATCTTGTCGGCTACTTCCTTGGGCATGTAGGTTTCGTCGTGCTTGGCCAGGACATCCTCGGCCACGAACACGCCCTCCTTCATGGTGCCCGTGGCCACCACGGCCTGACCTTCGCGAAACAGGTCGGGAAGAATGCGGCTATAAACCACTGGCAGCAGCGCATCGCCATCGGTCACCTTGAAATGCACTTCCAGCGAACCCGGGGTACGTTGGAAAGACCCTTTTTCCACCATGCCTCCCAACCGGAACCGTGCGTGGTCACCGGTTTCACCACGCAGCACTTCGGCCGGCGTGTACAGGTAGGCGACATTGCGCTGCAGGGCGAACACCACCAGGGTGGTGGCGATGGCGGCAGCAACCGCCAGCAGCAGCACCCACATCAGGCGACGGCGTCGGACGGGATTCATCGGCTCAGCTCCACAGGTTTTACACGTTGGGTGACACGGGCCTTGCGCAGGCGTGCTGCACGCAGCTCGCGGCGGATCTGCAGGCGCGGTGCCAGCAGGTCCCACAGCATCACCACGGCAAACACGGCGTAAGCGCCGAGCACATAGTTGAAATAGCTCATGGTTGCGCCACCCGTTTGGCAACCCAGTCCTTGCCCGCTTCCCGGCGCAGGTTGTCAGCGCGGGCGCGTACCAGCAGCGAGCCCGCAAACCAGAATTGCACCGCCACGAACATCAGCCAGAACGGCAGCTCCATGCTGGCGTCCATCTTGGAATCGCCGAACAGGCTGATGGTCTGGCCCTGGTGCAGCGAATTCCACCAGACCACCGAATATTTGATGACCGGCAGCAGGGCCGCGCCCACAATGGCCAGCAA
>JBDSUI010000182.1:0-13390 GCA_039927795.1 Pseudoxanthomonas sp. | reverse complement strand
CTGGGCGGTGATAACGGCGGTTGAGCTACGAACCGGGTACGATGCGCGTCCCCACAGGGAAGCAGATTCCATGAGCAGCGCCACTGACAAACCCACCAAGGACCAGGCCGAAGCCGCGGTTCGCACGCTGCTGGCCTGGGCCGGTGAAGACCCGACCCGCGAAGGTCTGCTGGACACGCCAAAACGGGTGGTCGAGGCCTACGGCGACTGGTACAGCGGTTACAACGAGGATCCGCGCGAGTTCCTGGAACGCACCTTCAAGGAAGTGGCCGGCTACGATGAGATGATCGTGCTGCGCGACATCGAGTTTGAAAGCCATTGCGAGCATCATATGGCGCCGATCATTGGCCGCGCCCATGTCGGCTACCTGCCCGATGGCAAGGTGGTTGGCATCAGCAAATTGGCGCGCGTAGTGGAAACCTATGCGCGCCGCTTCCAGGTACAGGAAAAAATGACGGCGCAGATCGCCGCCTGCATCCAGGACGTGTTGCAGCCACTGGGCGTCGGGGTGGTGGTCGAAGGCGTGCACGAATGCATGACCACGCGCGGCATCCACAAGCGCGGGGTCAGCATGATCACCTCCAAGATGCTCGGCAGCTTCCGCGAAGACGCCCGCACCCGCGCCGAGTTCCTGCGCTTCATCGAGGCGGGCAACGGCAAGCGCTGAACAATACGCGTGCCGGCCACCTGCCCGTGCGGCTCCGGCCGCGACTATGCGCAGTGCTGCGGCGCCTTGCATGCCGGGAACGCCGCGACCGATGCCGAAGCATTGATGCGCTCGCGTTACAGCGCCTATGCCTTGGGCCTGGGCGATTACCTGGCACGCAGCTGGCATCCCAGTACCCTGCCGCACGATTTCTTGCTGGATCTCGGCGCACCCCCGGCTTTGACGTGGCTTGGGCTGAGCATCAAACACTGCCGCGACTGCGGGCCGGGCGCGGCCGAAGTCGAATTCGTCGCCCGCTACCGCGTCGGCGGTGGCAGCGCGACGCGATTGCACGAACGCAGCCGCTTCATCAGGCAAGACGGGCACTGGTTCTATCTGGACGGCGTGCACCTGTAGCAGCCGACGATGCGCCCGGCCAATCCCTTAAACTGCGCCACCGCCACCACCCGGCTTTCCCTTGAACGCAGTCCCGTCTTCCGGCAAGCGCCGCGCTGCATTGATCTTCATCTTCATCACCGTGCTGATCGACGTGCTGGCCTTCGGCGTGATCATTCCGGTGCTGCCGGGGCTGGTGCGGCAGTTCACCGGCGGCGACTTTGTGCAGGCGGCGTGGTGGATTGGCCTCTTCGGCTTTCTGTTTGCGGCCATCCAGTTCATCAGTGCGCCGCTGCAGGGCGCGTTGTCCGACCGCTACGGGCGCCGGCCGGTGATCCTGCTGTCATGCCTGGGCCTGGGTATTGATTTCATGCTGATGGCGCTGGCGCAGTCGTTGCCCTGGCTACTGGTGGCGCGCATTTTTTCGGGTGTGTTCTCGGCCAGTTTCACCACCGCCAATGCCTACATCGCCGACGTCACCGCGCCGGAGAAGCGCGCCAAGGCGTTCGGCATGATCGGCGCCGCCTTTGGACTGGGCTTCATCGTCGGGCCGGTGATTGGTGGGCAGCTGGGCACGTTTGACCTGCGTGCGCCGTTCTGGTTTGCCGCGGGCCTGTCACTGCTCAACTTCCTGTATGGCTGGTTCGTGCTGCCGGAGTCGCTGCCGCAGGACAAGCGTACGGCACGCTTCGACTGGGCCCATGCCAATCCGCTGGGTTCGCTGCTGTTGCTGAAAAAATATCCGCAGGTCTTCGGGCTGGCGGCGGTGGTGTTCCTGGCCAACTTCGCCCATTACGTCTACCCCAGCGTGTTCGTGCTGTTTGCCGAATACGAGTATCGCTGGAACGAGCAGCAGATCGGCTTCGTGCTGGCGGCGGTCGGTGTCTGCAGCGTGATCGTGCAGGGCGGACTGGTCGGGCCCATGGTGAAGCGACTGGGTGAGCGCCGCGCCTTGCTGTTCGGACTGGGCTGCGGCGTGCTCGGCTTCTTTATTTACGGCATTGCCGAGGCCAGCTGGTTCTTCCTGATTGGTCTGCCGGTCAGCGCACTGTGGGGGCTGGCCGGGCCGGCAACGCAGTCGCTGATCACCCGCCAGGTCGGCGCCGACGCGCAGGGTCGCGTGCAGGGCGCGCTCATGAGTCTGGTCAGTCTGGCCGGCGTGTTTGCACCGCTGGCCTTTGCCGGCACCTTTGGGCTGTTCATCAGTAAACAGGCCCCCGCGCAGCTGCCCGGCGCGGCCTGGTTGCTGGCCGCGCTGCTGCTGTTCTGCGCGTTCCTGGTGGGCTGGCGCTATGCGCGGGACACTCCCGCACCCGCACTGCCCTGAGGCGCAAGCAAAACGATGTCCATCAGAGAAGGTGAATTCCTGGGCGTGCCGGCCCTGCTGATCAGCACGCCGCTGGCCACCGCCGCCCTGTCCTTGCACGGCGGGCAATTATTGTCATTCGTGCCGCGCGGCAGCGAGGATCTGTTGTGGCTTTCGCCGATCAGCCAGCGCGTACCTGCGGCCATCCGCGGCGGTGTGCCGGTGTGCTGGCCTTATTTCGGGCGCGAGGGCCAAACCGCGCAGGTGCCGCAACACGGTTTCGCACGCACTACGCGCTGGGTGCTGGCCAATGTCACCCGCGACAGCGACGACGGCATCACCCTGGAACTCGAACTTCCGGAAACTGCAGCGACGCCCCTGCGGCTGACCCAGCGCCTGCACATCGGCCTCGCACTGCGGCAAGCACTTGGCACCCACAATGCTGGCCCGTCGCCGCTGTCCTTCACCCAGGCGTTGCACAGTTATTTTCGCGTCGGTGATGCCAGTCGTGCGCAGGTGAGCGGGCTGGACGGAGCCGAGTATGTGGATCGTTACGACGGCGCCCTGCACACCCAAGTGGGGCAATGGCACCTGCACGACCCGCGTGACCCGGGCCGCAGCGACCGCACCTACCGGGATGTCGGGGATCGTTTCGAACTGGTCGATCCCGTGCTTGGCCGTCGTATCGAATTGACCACCTCAGGCAGCCGCTCGCTGGTGGTATGGAATCCGGGCGCGCGCGGGATTGGCGCGATCAGCGACGCGCCGGCAGATGGCTGGCGGCAGTTTGTCTGCGTGGAGACAGCGAACGCAGGCACGGATGTGATCAGTCTGGCACCGGGCGCAAGCCACAGCCTGCAACAGACGGTGCGTGTAAGTCCGCTGTAGAAGCGACGCGAAGCACGACGGCATGGAACTGGTCCTGCGGCCACTGTGGCAGCCTGAAGATCCTGTTGGCGCTGACGGATTGAGTTCTTCGCGACGTGTGTCGCTGCCGCGACGGGCTAAAGCGCCTGCTGGGTGAATTCCGCATTCAAGGCGTAGACCAGCTTGCCCACTTCCGGGGTCAGGCAGGTGCTGAAGGTGGCGGGATCATTGCAACGCGCGTCAACCTGGGCGACCACCTTTTTCAGACCGCGGCTGGCCAGCCACTGGCGTGCCTTGACGAAGCAGGCCTGGCCAGCAGACCCGCTCAGCAGGTTGCCGTGGCGGGTGCTGCAGTAAGTCATCGCCGTGGCCAGTGCGGCCGAATTGATGGCGTAGACCGAGTGACTGGGGGCGGCGGTATTTGCCGGCAACCCCTGGGCCCCGGCCGGATGGGCAAGGGCAATCAATGCAATGAAAGCGACAGACTTGAGCATGACGTTACTCCGTGGGCACTCATTGTCGGTGGCAGGACAGGCATGCGCCAGCAGCAGGGTGCGACGTCCGAACAATCAGGCCGCATGCCAGCGGATCAGGTGTTGCGCATTGGGTTTGTCAGCCACGGCTGCATGGTCTTTAGCCTGTAACACCGGAACGTCGCGTGGTGCTCAGGCACGATTGCGGCGGAACACCAGCAGGGTCATGCCGCCCACCACCAGTCCCCAGAAGGCCGAGCCGATGCCGCCCATGGACACGCCCGAGGCAGTCACCAGGAATGCAATCAGCGCCGGCTCGCGGTCACTTTCCTCACGCAAGGCCGTGGCCAGGCTATTGCCCAGGGTCGCGAACAGGGCGATGCCCGCGATGGCCATGACCAGTTCCTTCGGGAACGCGGCAAACAGCGCGGCCACCGTGGCGCCGAACAAGCCGACCAGCACGTACAGGAAGCCTGCCGCCATTGCCGCAACGTAGCGGCGGTCGCGATCCTCATGCACCTCGCGGCCCATGCAGATTGCGGCGGTAATCGCGGCCAGGTTCAGCGCGTAGGCGCCGAACGGTGCCAGCAGCACGTTGGCCACGCCGGTCCAGCCCAGTACCGGCGAGATCGGCACGTCATAGCCCGAAGCGCGGATCACGGCCACGCCGGGGACGTTCTGTGAGGTCATGGTCACGATGAACAGGGGCAGGGCGATGCCGAACACCGCCGCCAGCGACAGGGTCGGCGCAATAAACACCGGCCGGGCCAGTTCCAGCTGCAAGTCGCCGCTGCGCAGCAGTCCCTGACCCAGAGCGAAGGCGATGCCGACCAGCAGGGTGAGGATGACTGCATAGCGCGGCATCAACCGGCGCCCGAGCAGGTAGACCGCGAACATGCTCAGGACCATGCCGGGCCGCGTGTCCATGGCTACGAACACATCCAGGCCAAAGCGCAGCAGCACTCCGGCCAGCATGCCCGATGCCAGCGACACCGGAATGCGATCGAGCAGGCGTTCGAACACGCCAGAGAAGCCGGCCGCGGTCATCAACAGTGCCGACAGCACGAAGGCGCCGATGGCATCGGACAGTGGCAGCCCGGCGCTGCTGGTCATCAGCATCGCCGCGCCCGGCGTGGACCAGGCTGTCACCACCGGCATGCGGTAGCGCAGCGACAGCACCATGCAGGTAATGCCCATGCCCAGACCCAGCGCCCACATCCACGAGCTGATCTGCGCCTGCGACGCCCCCAGCGCCTGTGCGGCCTGGAACACGATGACCGCCGAACTGGTGAAACCGACCAGCACCGTGACGAAACCGGCGGCAACAGCCGATAGGGATAAGTCGCGCAGCAGGCTGCGTTCGGGCATGGGCATCATGTCCATCATTGTCGCCGCTGCACGCAAGCGGTGTGCATGGGAGACAGCAGCCCGTTTCGTGCACGTGGTGTTCCCGTGGCGTGGCCTACCATGCCAGACCCCCTCGCTCCATCCCTCCAGGAGATCCGCCATGAGCGACGCGCTCGGCTTTGCCACCCTTTCCGCTGACCAGCCACTGGCCGCCTTCGCCTTTCAGCGCCGCGAACCCGGACCGCACGATGTGCGCATCGAGATCATGTATTGCGGCGTTTGCCATTCCGACCTGCACACCGCGCGCAATGAATGGCACAACACCCGCTACCCCGCCGTGCCCGGCCACGAAATCGTGGGCCGCGTCTCTGCGGTGGGTAGCGCGGTGAAGACATTCAAGGCCGGTGACCTGGCCGGCGTTGGCTGTCTGGTCGACAGTTGCCGCCAGTGCCGTTCCTGCAAGGAAGGCGAGGAGCAGTATTGCGAGGTTGGCTTCATCGCGACCTACAACGGCCGCGAGGCCGGTACCGGTGAAAACACCCTGGGCGGCTATTCAGACCAGATCGTCGTCGATGAAAAATACGTGCTGAAGATTTCGCACAGCGACCAGCTTGCCGCGGTGGCGCCGCTGCTGTGCGCCGGCATCACCACCTATTCGCCACTGGCGCACTGGAAGGTGGGACCAGGGCAGAAGGTCGGCGTGGTCGGGCTGGGCGGGCTGGGGCACATGGCCGTCAAAATCGCCAAGGCCATGGGCGCCGATGTCGTGCTGTTCACCACTTCGGAGAACAAACGCGAGGACGCATTGCGCCTGGGCGCCGACGAAGTGGTGAACTCGCGCGATGCCGGACAGATGGCCGCGCAGGGCAACCGGCTGGATTTCATCGTCAACTGCGTAGCCGCGCCGCACAACCTGGATCCATTCCTCAATGCACTCAAGCGCGACGGCACCATGGCCTTGCTTGGCGCGCCGGACCAGCCGCATCCCTCGCCCAACGTGTTCAACCTGGTCCTCAAGCGCCGCTCACTGGCCGGGTCGTTCATCGGCGGCCTCGCCCAGACCCAGGAGATGCTGGACTTCTGCGCCCGCCACGGCATCGTCGCCGACATCGAGATGATCCGCATGGACGAAATCAACGAGGCTTACGAACGCATGCTCAAGGGCGACGTGAAATATCGTTTCGTTATCGACATGGCGACGCTGGCCAAGCCGGACTGAGCGAGGCGCGCTGATGCGGCTCGCCGGGCCTTACTGGTGCATTCCCGCGGCGTGATTGGCCAATCCCGAGACCACGCCCAGCGACGGATCGCCGTGCACCAGTCGCGCCTGCGGGAACGCTTCGCGTACCAGGGCCTGCACATAGGGCGCGCGTGACATGCCACCGGTCAGGAACACGCTGTCCGGTGGTGACGCCAGTGACTCGCCAACTTCCTGCAGCAACCTGGCGAGGCGGGACAGGAAATCCACGCTGGCCGTGCGCAAGTCGTCGCGGCTGGCGCTGACCGACAACGCCGCGTCGATGTAGTCCAGGCCATGGCGGCTGTGGTCGTGTTCGCTCAGCCGCATCTTCATCGACTCCACCGCGCGATACAGGCGGGTGGTGCCGCCATCGTGCTGCAAGGCCTGCAGGCGATCGTTGTACGGGGCTGCGACTTCACTGAAATTGCGCTTGTGGAACGCGCGCTGGCGCGGCATGTCCTGGATCATCGCCGCGTCGACGAAATGGTGGGCGGGCACCCGCGTGTCGCCACGGCCAAACAGCGGCATGAAGTGGGCCATGCTCACGGCCAGGTCGACGTCCGTGCCGCCATTGGGCAGGCCCCAGGCGCGATGGATCACCGGCATCTGGCGGCCGCCAACCTGCGCATGGGCGATGTCGGTGGTGCCGCCACCAATGTCCACCACCAGGGTCGAGTGCCGCACCTCGCTGCTGGCGTGGTAATGCAGCGCGGCAGCCACCGGTTCTTCCAGGAAATCCACGGCCTCGAAGCCGGCGATCTGCGCGGCCTCGGCCAGGATGTCCAGCGCCTGTTCGCCGCCCTCGGGCCCCAGCGAACTACGGAACTGCACCGGTCGTCCCAGCGTGGCCACCCGCACCTCGCGGTCCAGTTGCTCACTGGCCGCAATGCGGATGTGCTCCAGGATCTGCGCGGCAATGCCGGTGATGGTCTGGCGCGCGCGGGGCAGCAGGTCGTAGCCCAGCATAGATTTGGGCGACTGCACCAGGTGGCCGCTGCCTTCTTCCAGATAGCGGTCAATGGCTTCTTCGCCGAACACCGCATCGTCCAGGTCGGCCGCCGCGTCTTCGGCTTCCTTGACCTGGGTTTCCAGCCACTGCCTGCGCACCACCTGCACTGCATCGCGGTACAACTGCGCCTCGCTGCGTGGCGCGACCCCGCTGCGGGTCTGTTCGGCCTTGGCCGCGCGCACCAGCACCGCGACTTCGCCCTCGCGCTCGCGGCTCATGTGGAAGTCGGCGGGGTCGGGCAGGTCGGTGGGGAAAAACACCGCCGTGCGGAACTGCGGCAGTCCGTTGAACTGGATGTGCTGCAGGTGATCACCCACCCGTGCGGCGGCGGCCGAGTAACTGGTGCCGAAGTCGATGCCGATTCTCATGGAAGGGGTAAGCCTGCGCGGGGGCTGGCGATTCTACTGGATGCCGACTGCACCAACCCGCAGGAGCGCCCCAGGGGCGCGAGCTCTACGTCCACATCGCGGAGATTCGCGCAAAGCGCTCGCGCCCGTGGGGCGCTCCTGCGGTGTTGTCTCAGGCCAGCAGCAGCCGGGCGATGCTGTTGGCGGCATCGCGGCCTTCGGCCACGGCGGTGACCACCAGGTCGGCGCCGCGCACCGCATCGCCGCCGGCGAACAGTTTCGGATTACTGGTCTGGAACGGCAGGCGTGGGCTTCCATCAGCCGCTTGGCCGCCGGCAACAATGCGTCCGTTGGCGCTGCCTTCCACGCCTTGCGCGGCCAGCCATTCGGGCACCGTGGGCGAGAAGCCGAACGCGATGATGACCACGTCCGCTTCCAGCAGCGATTCACTGCCGTCGATGGCGACCGCGCTACGACGGCCACGTGCGTCGGGTTCGCCTAGTCGGGTCTCGACCACGCGCACGCCGACCAGTTGTTCGTCATCGCCTTCGATTGCCAACGGCGCGCGGTTGAACAGGAAACGTACGCCTTCTTCCCGCGCGTTGGCCACTTCCCGCGCCGAGCCGGGCATGCTGGCTTCATCACGGCGATAGGCACAGGTGACCTTCGCCGCGCCCAGACGGATCGCACTGCGAACGCAGTCCATGCCGGTGTCGCCGCCACCCAGCACCACCACGCGCTTGCCGTTCAGATCCGGCAATTCCAGGGTGTCTTCCCAGCCGGCGATGGGCCTTCCCCGGCCTTGCAGGTGCGCGCCATCGTTGCCGCTGATGATGCGGCCGTTCTGGACCAGGAACGGCAGCGCCGGCAGCACGTGCTTGAGGTCCTGGCCAGCCAGTCCGCCATCGGTGTAGCGGTACGCGCCGGTGCCCAGGAATACTGCATCGTAATCAGCCAGCAAGTCCTCGATCAGCACGTCGCGACCAATCTCCACGCCCAGCCGGAACTCCACGCCCATGCCTTCGAGCACCTCGCGACGGCGCGCGATGATGCTTTTCTCCAGCTTGAAACTGGGAATGCCGAACTGCATCAGCCCGCCAATCTGCTCGTAGCGGTCGAAGACCACCGCGTGGATGCCGTTGCGCGCCAGCACGTCGGCGCAGGCCAGGCCAGCCGGGCCTGCGCCAATCACTGCCACGCGCTTGCCGGTAGCGACCACGTCACTCAGGTCCGGACGCCAGCCTTTGTCCAGGGCCGCGTCGACGATGTATTTTTCCACCGCGCCAATGGTCACCGCCCCAAAGCCATCCTCCAGCGTGCAGCTGCCTTCGCACAGACGGTCTTGCGGACACACGCGCCCGCACATTTCCGGCAACGGATTGGTGGTGTGGCACAGCGCCGCAGCTTCCTCGATGCGGTTCTCCTGCACCAGCTGCAGCCATTGCGGAATCGCGTTGTGCACCGGGCATTTCCAGCTGCAATACGGATTCCCGCAATCCAGGCATCGTCCGGCCTGGTGCTGGGCCTCCGGCAAGGCGAACTTGCCATACATCTCGCCCCAGTCGCCATTGGTGCGCAGTTCCAGCGGGATGCGCTGCGGCATCTGCCGGGGGAGTTCGACGAACTGGAAGACGTGTTTGCGGCTCATAGGGATCAGGAACGAGTGAGGAGGAGTGAGGAACGAGTGGGGAAGCTTGAAACGAGTGATGAGAAACGAGGAACGAGTGGAAGTCGCCGCGGCAAGGCGGGGAGGAATTCTGACGGGGTCGCTCTCACTCCTCGTTCCTCTCCACTCGTTACTCGCGTCACGCCGCCCGCCTCAAAGACTCCGTCAGCGACTCCAGGCTCGCGGCCTTCGGCTTCACCAGCCAGAACTTGCCCACGTAGTCGCGGAACTCATCCAGGATCTGCTGCGCCCAGATGCTGCCGGTCAGTTCGCGGTGGCGGCTGACCAGGGTGTGCAGGTGCTGGCGATGGCTTTCGAAACCTTCCGGCGAGATGCGGTGGATGTCGATCAGTTCGTGGTTGTAGCGGTCGACGAAATCACGGTCCAGGTCCAGCACGTAGGCCAGGCCACCGGTGAAGCCTGCGCCGAAGTTCAGGCCGGTGCGGCCCAGCACCATGACGATGCCGTCGGTCATGTATTCGCAGCAGTGGTCACCGGCGCCTTCGATCACCGCCAGTGCCCCGGAGTTGCGCACGGCGAAACGCTCGCCGGCGCGCCCGGCAGCAAACAGCTCGCCGCCGGTTGCGCCGTACAGGCAGGTGTTGCCGATGATCGCAGTGTTGCGTGCCTCGAAGCGCGCGCCGCGCGGTGGACGTACCACCAGCCGGCCGCCGGCCATGCCCTTGCCGACGTAGTCGTTGGCTTCACCTTCCAGTTCCATCAACAGGCCACCCGCGTTGAACGCGCCGAAGCTTTGCCCGGCCGAGCCACGGAAGCGCAGGTTCAACGGCGCCTCGCTCATGCCGTGATTGCCGTGCGCGCGGGCGATGGCGCCGGACAGGCGCGTGCCGATGGAGCGATCGGTGTTATGGATCAGGAAGCGCTGGTCGGCACCGGATTTCTCGGCAATGGGTTTGGCCATCAGGCCATCGAGCTGCGTGGCCAGGCTGTCCGGTGATTCGTACAGTCGCTGCGCCGCGCAATGGGCACTCTCCTGGTGCACCTGTTTGAGCAGGCGTGACAGGTCCACGTGGACGCCGGGGCGCGGCGAGACATTCAATTGCTCCAGCAGGTCGGTGCGGCCTACGATCTCGTCCAGCGAACGCACGCCCAGGTAGGCCAGCCACTGCCGCACTTCCTCGGCCAACAGGCGGAAGAAATTTTCCACGCGCTCCGGCTGCCCGGTGAAGTGCTTGGCGCGCAGGTTGTCGTCCTGGGTGGCGATGCCGGTGGCACAGTTGTTCAAGTGGCAGATACGCAGGTACTTGCAACCCAGCACGATCATGGGCGCGGTACCGAAGCCAAAGCTGTCCGCCCCCAGCAGCGCGGCCTTGACCACGTCCAGCCCGGTCTTGAAACCACCATCGGTCTGCAACACGGTGCGGTCGCGCAACTGGTTGGCGACCAGGGCCTGGTGTGACTCGGCCACGCCCAGTTCCCATGGCACGCCCGCGTAACGGATCGAACTCAATGGACTGGCGCCGGTGCCGCCGTCATGGCCCGAAATGGTAATCAGGTCGGCGCCGGCCTTGACCACGCCCGCGGCAATGGTGCCAACACCGGCATGTGACACCAGCTTCACTGAAATCAACGCAGTGGGGTTGACCTGCCGCAGGTCAAAGATCAGCTGCGCTAGATCCTCGATGGAATAGATGTCGTGATGCGGCGGTGGCGAGATCAGGCCGATGCCCGGCTTGGCGTAGCGCAGCCGCGCGATCATCTCGTTGACCTTGTGCCCCGGCAACTGGCCACCTTCGCCCGGCTTGGCGCCCTGCGCGACCTTGATCTGCAGGACTTCCGCATTGACCAGGTATTCCGGGGTCACGCCGAAGCGACCCGAGGCCACCTGTTTGATCTTGCTGCGTTTGGCCGTGCCGTAACGCGCGGGATCTTCGCCGCCTTCGCCGGAATTGCTGCGCCCGCCAAGCCGGTTCATGGCGATGGCCAACGCTTCATGCGCTTCCGGCGACAAGGCGCCCAGGCTGATCGCCGCGGTGTCGAAACGCCGCAGCAGATCGCCGGCCGGGGCGACTTCGTCCAGTGGCGTGGGTGTGCTCGCCTGCTTCAGCTGCAACAGGTCACGCAAGGCCGATGGCGGCCGCGCATGCACGAAGTCGGTGTAGGTCTTCCAATCCTGCGGCTCGCCGGTGCGGCTGGCGTGCTGCAGCGACATCACCACCTCGGGATTGAACATGTGGTACTCGCCGCCGTGCACGTACTTGAGCAGGCCGCCGATCTCCTGCCGATGCAGGTCGTTCCAGGCATCGCGGGTCAGCTGGCGTGCTTCCACGTCCAGCCGCGCCAGATCCACCCCGCCGACCCGCGAAGCGGTATCGGGGAAACACAGTTCAATCACATCCGGCTGCAGGCCGACAATCTCGAACAGCTGCGCGGCGCGGTAGCTGGCGATGGTGGCGATGCCCATCTTGGAAATGATCTTGGACAGGCCCTTGTAGATACCCTTGCGGTAGCTGCGACCGATCTGGGCCTGTTCGCCACCTTTCTTCAGGAACAGGATGCCGCGCCGGCCCAGGTCGAACAGGGTCTGGTAGGCCAGGTACGGATACACCGCCGTCGCGCCGAATCCAAGCAGGCAGGCGATATGGTGCGCATCGCGTGCGGTGCCGGTCTCGATGATCAGGTTGACGTCGCAGCGCAGGCCCACGCGGGCCAGGTGATGGTGCACGGCGCCGGTAGCCAGCAGTGCATGCACCATCGGCCGGTCGGCGACCGGGTAGCGGTCGCTCAGCAGCAACATCACCATGCCGTCGCGCGCCGCTGCTTCGGCCTGCGCACAGATCCGTTCGATACCGGCCTTCAAGCCTTCCTCATGCGAGTAGGACAGATCAAGCAACCGGTTTTTCTGGTCGTACGGCGTCATCCGCAGCAGCTGCCGCAACTTGCGCTGCGAAAGAACAGGCGAATTGAGGATCACGTGGTTCACCGTCTCCGGCGCCGCGTGGAAAATATTGGTCTCCTTGCCGAGCTGCGTGGACAGCGACATCACGCAGTCCTCGCGCAAGGGATCGATCGGCGGGTTGGTGACCTGCGCAAAGGCCTGGCGGAAATAGTCGTATAGCGGACGCGTCTGCCGGCTCAGTACGGCCATCGGAGTGTCGTCGCCCATCGAGCCGGTGGCTTCCTGTTCGGTCTCGGCCAGTGGCCGCAGCACGAACTCCACTTCCTCGTTGGTCAGCTGGAACAGCTTGTGGTAGCTGCGCAGGGTCTTCTCGTCGAACGGTTCCTCGACCAGCGACGGATCGATCAACTCGGTCTGCAGATAGGTCACGCCCTGCTGCAACCATTGCTTGTACGGCGCCCGCCCGCGATTGATGCGGTCCACCGCTTCGCTGTCCAGCAGGTCACCGCGCTTGAGGTCGATGGCCATCATCTCGCCCGGCCCCAGCTTGCCCTTGCGCACGATGCGCTCGGGCGGCAATTCCCACACGCCGGCCTCGGAGGCGACCAGGAAATGGCGGTCGGCAGTCAGCAGCCAGCGTGCCGGCCGCAGGCCGTTGCGGTCGAGCATGCATGCGGCATAGCGCGCATCGCAGGCAACGATGCCGGCTGGGCCGTCCCAGGGTTCGCTGTTCAAGCCATAGAACTCGTAAAACGCGGCCAGGTCCGAATCCTTGAATTCAAGCGACTGCGTCGCTGGTGGCACCAGGATGCGCAAGGCCTGCAACAGGTCCATGCCGCCGGCGATCATCAGCTCCAGCATGTTGTCCAGACTTTGCGAATCCGAGCCGTGCATGGAGATGACCGGGTCGAATTCGGCGATGTCGAAGCGCGGCGTTTTCCAGACCTTGCTGCGCGCCTGTGCCCAACGCCGGTTGCCTTCAATGGTATTGATCTCGCCGTTATGGGCGAGCAGGCGGAACGGATGGGCCAGCGGCCAGCGCGGCAACGTATTGGTGGAGAAGCGCTGGTGGAAAACCACCGCACTGGCAGCCAGGTCATGGCGCTGCAAATCGGGGAAAAACGTGGACAGCTTGTCCGGCAACACCATGCCCTTGTAGCCAATGGCGTGCGGGGTCAGGGTAACCACGTAGAAATCGGCCACCGCGCGCAGACGCTGCTCGGCGCGGCGGCG
>JBDSUI010000181.1:0-4305 GCA_039927795.1 Pseudoxanthomonas sp. | reverse complement strand
TTGTGTCCCGGAGATTCCATGCCCAGCGTCAAAGTCCGCGAAAACGAGCCTTTTGAGTTTGCTCTGCGTCGCTTCAAGCGTACCTGCGAAAAAGCCGGTGTTCTGGCCGAAACCCGCAAGCGCGAGTTCTACGAGAAGCCGACCCAGGAACGCAAGCGCAAGGCCGCTGCTGCGGTGAAGCGTCAGCTGCGTCGCAGCTCGCGCGACGTCACCAAGAAGCAGCGCCTGTACTGAGCCGCTTGGCTTTGCCAGAAGCCGGCACGCGTGAGCGTAGCCGGCTTTTTGTATTTCCCCGGCAGCCTGTTGTCGCTTCACTATGCTCCCGCTTCACCACGTTCCCGCGTTAGGAGAGTCGCAATGACCCTGAAACAGCAGCTCGTCGAAGACATGAAGGCCGCGATGAAGGGCGGCGACAAGCACACCCTGGGCGTGGTCCGCCTGATCAATGCGGCCATCAAGCAACGCGAAGTGGACGAGCGCATCGAGCTGGACGACGCCGCCGTGCTCGCGGCCATGGACAAGATGGTCAAGCAGCGCAAGGATTCGGTCAGCCAGTTCGAGGCCGCCAACCGTGAGGATCTGGCCGCTATCGAGCGCGCCGAGATCGTGGTCATCGAGAAGTACCTGCCCGCCAAACTGGGCGAAGCCGAGATCCTGGCCGCCATCGACGCGGCCATCGCCGAGACCGGTGCCAGCAGCGCGGCCGACATGGGCAAGCTGATGGGCGCACTGAAGCCCAAGCTGGCCGGACAGGCCGATATGGGCCTGGTTTCGGCGCTGGTGAAGAAGAAGTTCGCAAGCTGAGGCGTTAGCGTCCATTCTTCCGCCAGAGAAGGGACGGACGAACCGGGGAACGCTCGGCGCCTGCAGTCCAGTTCACGCGTGGCTGCAGACTGCGTTTTATTCCCTGATCGCGGCCATGCTGATCCGGCTGCGCTCCAAGCCAATTCGATCCACGCACGCGGCGCTCGCCGCCGCCGCCCCCCGGAAGCCTATTGCATGACCAGTACACAGCCCCCGGAAATTACCCTCCGCCCGGCCACGGTCAGTGACGTCGCGCAGATCCTCGCCTTCATTCGCGAGTTGGGCGATTACGAAAAACTGCTGCACGAGGTCATCGCCGACGAGGCGACGCTGGCGGCGCAACTTTTTTCCGCGCGCCCGGCTGCCGAAGTAATCATTGCCGAGGTAGACGGCCAGCCCGCTGGCTTCGCCCTGTTCTTCCACAATTTCTCCACCTTCCTTGGCCAGCGCGGCCTGTACCTGGAAGACCTGTTCGTGCGCCCTGCATTCCGTGGCCTGGGCCTGGGGCGGCAGTTGATGATCCATCTGGCCAGGCTGGCGCTGGAACGCAACTGCGGCCGTTTTGAATGGTCGGTGCTGGACTGGAATACGCCGGCCATCGATTTCTATCGCCAGCTCGGTGCCGCGCCGCTGGACGAATGGACCGTGCAGCGTGTGAGCGGCGAAGCACTGCGCGCGCTGGCTGCACGCGAGCCGCACGGCAACTGAGGCTTCACTTCCGGCTCACGGGTCTCGAACCATTTACGCGGCATGCTTGCTGCGTCTCCCCACCATGAAGCCTATGCAAACTCCATCCCCGACCAGATTCAGCCAGTACTGGACACGACTGCAGCAAAGCCTGCCGGCGGCGCTGATCAACCGCTTCGTTGAAATAGACCTGATGACCCAGGCCGCGTCGCTGGCGTTTTACGCGGTGCTGTCGCTGGCACCGCTGCTGGTGCTGTTGCTGTGGCTCACCGCCTCGCTGTATCCGGCTGCGCAGGACCAGTTGATCAGCCAGGTCGGACAACTGGCCGGCAGCGGCGCCCAGACCATCGCCGAGACCGTCATCGACAATGCGCGGGCACGGCCCAGCGTCGGTTCGCTGGCGGGCCTGTGGGGCACGCTGCTGCTGTTCATTGGTGCCACAGCCGTGTTCGCACGCCTGCAGGCCGCCTTGAACCTGATCTTCCGCACCGACGCACAGCGCCTGGACACGCTGGGGGCTTGGCTGCGCAAGCGCATTTTCTCGTTCGGGGTGATCTTCGCGCTGGGTTTCCTGCTGCTGGTATCAATGACCCTGACCACGGTGCTGCAGGTCATGTTCGCCCACGTGCCATCGCTGCTGCCGGCACTAGGCACTACGGCCAGCCTGGCGATCTACGTGGTGGCATTCGCCTTTCTCTACCACTTCCTGCCCGACCGCCCGGTGCAATGGCGGCAGGCCTTCCTGGGCGGGTTGATCACGGCGCTGCTGTTCACTGGCGGCCGCTATCTGATTGGTCTGTACATCGCCCAGGCCGACCCCGGCAGCGCCTATGGCTCGACCGGCGCACTGGTCATCCTGCTGGTCTGGATCTACTACGCGGCCGTGGTGTTCTTCATCGGTGCATTGCTGACCGCGGTGATCGACGAGCGCGCACGCGCCGCCGACACGTCGCAGATTGCTGCGGCGACGTTGCCGGCAACCGGCAAGTCCGCTTCCAGCGCGGCATTGCCTGGCTGAAGCAGACCCGCGCCATGCGCTTGCATGGCATCCTAGTCGTTCCATGGCCCGCATCCCCGACGCTTTTATAGACGACCTGCTTGCGCGCACCGACATCGTGGAGGTGATCGGCACGCGTGTGCCCCTGAAACGACAGGGCAAGGAATATTCAGCGCGCTGTCCCTTCCACGATGAGCGCTCGCCGTCGTTCACGGTCTCGCAGACCAAGCAGTTCTACCACTGCTTCGGCTGCGGGGCGCATGGCACCGCCATTTCGTTCCTGATGAACTACGACCGCCTGGAGTTCCTGGATGCGGTGGACGAACTGGCCAGGCGCGTGGGCATGGAAGTGCCCAAGGACGCGATCAAGCGCAATGACGATGACGACAGCCGCGAGATGTACGCCGCGCTGGACGCGGCTGCACAGTTCTTCCAGCGCCAGCTCGAAGGCAGCGACAAGTCCAAGGCCTATCTGGACCAGCGTGGTGTGGAGGCAGGCATCCGCACGCAGTTTGCCATCGGCTATGCACCGGACGGTTTCTCGGCGCTGAAAGACGCGCTGGGCACGGACGAACGCCGCCTCAAGCTGCTGGACAAGACCGGCATGCTGTCGAAAAGCGACAACGGCCGCGTCTACGACAAGTTCCGCGACCGCATCATGTTCCCCATTCACGATCGCCGCGGCCGGGTGATCGCCTTTGGCGGCCGCGTGCTGGTCAAGGACGAGGGCCCGAAGTACCTCAACTCGCCGGAGACGCCCCTGTTCCACAAGGGCCGCGAACTCTACGGCCTGTGGCAGGTGCGCCAGGCCAACCAGAAAATCGAGCGCCTGGTCGTGGTTGAGGGCTATATGGACGTGGTGTCGCTGTTCCAGTACGGCGTCACCCAGGCGGTGGCAACGCTGGGCACGGCGACCACGCCGGACCACGCCGAACTGCTGTTCCGCAATTCACCGGATGTGTATTTCTGTTTCGATGGCGACGCCGCCGGTCAACGTGCCGCGTGGAAGGCACTGGAGTCGGTGCTGCCACGCATGAAGGACGGGCGCCAGGCGTTCTTCCTGTTCCTGCCTGATGGCGAGGACCCCGACAGCATCGTGCGCAGCGAGGGCGCGGCCGGTTTCGACCAGCGCCTGCAGCAGGCCACGCCGCTGTCGCAGTTCTTCTTCGACGAACTGGGCAAGGACGTGAAGCTGTCGACCCTGGATGGCAGGGCGCGGCTGGCCGAACGTGCCAAACCCTTGCTGGTGCAGATTCCCGATGGCGCCTTCGGCGACCTGATGCGCCAGCGCCTGGGTGAAATCACCGGCGTTGGCGTGCAGCAGCCCGCGGCATTGCCCGAGAAACCAAAAGTGGTTTCGCGGCTGCCGGCGCAGGCCCAGAAGCGCAGTCTGGTGCGCGGCGCGATTTCGGTACTGCTGCAGCAACCTGCGCTGGCACTGGCGCTGGAACCGCCTTACGGGTTCAAGGACCTTAGGCAGCCGGGCGTGGAGTTGCTGGTGGAACTGTTGTCGCTGGTGCATTCGCGGCCGGAAATCACCACCGGCGCGCTGCTGCAGCATTTTGTCGAGCGCGAGGAATTGAATGCCCTGCAGAAGCTGGCGTCGCAGGCGGTGCCGGGCAACGACATGATCTGGCGCCAGGAACTGATTGATGCCGCCGAACAGCTGGAAGACCAGGCCATCCAGCAACGACTGGCCGAACTGCAGTCGAAGATGAGCGCCGGCCCGCTGGATGGCGCCGACAAATACGAGCTGATGGCGCTGCTGCAGGCGCAGCGCCGACGCGGCGGCCAACCCGCCTGAGGCAGGCGTGGCG
>JBDSUI010000180.1:0-6527 GCA_039927795.1 Pseudoxanthomonas sp. | reverse complement strand
TACTTGATCGGCTGGTCCAGCATCAGTTCACGGGCAAAGCGCACCGGCGGCGCGCCATAGGACAGGATCCTGTCGTGATAGGCCTTCAGGTTGAAGCGGTCGCCGAGCTTGGCTTCCACCGCCTTGCGGGTGTCGAAGTGCTCTTGCACGCCGACGAAGTAGGTGGGCAATTGCGCGGAGGTGAGTTGCACGCGCGTCCATTTTCCTGCGGCCTCGCGTTCCTGCTGGAAGGTCTGGCGCACCATCAGGTCCATGGCCTGCTCGCGCGTCCAGTTGTCGACATGCACGCCCTGGTCCAGGATCGCGTTGGCAATCGTGCGCAGGTAGAACTTCATCTGCACCAGGCGGAACAGCGGGTCGTTGTCCATGTAACCGGCGTCGGCCATCATCTTCTCGGTGTAGACCGCCCAGCCCTCGGCGAACATGCCCGAGCGCAACACCCCGCGCAGGGTCGAGGGAAACTTCGCCGAATGCCAGCCTTCCAGGTAATGGCCAGGCGTGCCTTCGTGGATGCTGAGCAGATGGATCATGCGGTTGTTGTACTCACGCAGGAACGAATCGACCTGCTTGCCATCCCATTCGTCTGGTATGGGCGAGACCGCATAGAAAGTGTCCAGACCCTTGTCCAGCGGACCGGGAGAGTCGCAGTAGGCCACAGCCACGCCGCGCTGGAATTCGGGCATCAGGATGATCTTCACCGGTGCATCGGGCAGGGTGACCAGGTCTTTCTCACGCACGAAATCGGTGGCCGTTTTCAATGCGTTCTCGGCCGCTTCCACTACCTTGTCCCGGACAGGCTTGTCGGCATACGCCAGTTCCAGTGCGGCTTCGATGGCCTGCTGCTGTTGCGCGTCGCTGGGGGCGTCGGGCATCTGCGGCGCGCCTGTTCTGTCCTTCAGTACGGTGCGCGCAATGGCGTACATCTCATCGCGCACGCGCTTGAGTTCGCCTTCGGCGCGCTGCTTGATGTCGGCGCGCGAGAGTGAGGACAGCAATGCGAACTGCAGCTTCTGGTCATATACCTGCGCGCCGACGCGGAAGTCACCCTTTGCGTTTGGGACCAGGGTCTTGTCCAGCCATTGCTGGTGTTCGGCCACCGCGGCTTTCAGGCCAGCGGTCGCTTTTTCGGCTCGATCGCGATCCGCTTGCGGCAGCTCCTTCAGGTTCGGGGTAATGAACATGTCGACGATGCTCAGCACGCCACTGTTCTGCTTGGCCACGGTTTCGGCGTGGATCTTCGGCACGCGGGCCGGGTCCAGGTTCTCGCGCGCCTGCGCCAGCAGCAGCGGGATCTTTTCCATGCGTGCAGTCGCCGAACGGATGCGCTCGGGCAAGGGCGCGAATTCGCGGGCCATCAGGTTGTAGATGGCACCGCCGGCCAACCCGCTGTAGACCTGCGGATCCCAGGCCCAGTTCTGCAAGGTTTCACTGCCCCACAGGTCGTACTGCAACTGGTTGCGGAGGATCGCCGCATCGACCTGGTTTTCGCGCGACAGGCCGGCCACATCAAGCGCATCGAGTTCGGCCAGCATCTTCCTGCCGAATTCGATTCCCTTCTGGCGCCCGGCGGCACTGAGGTCGTCGACCTCGGCGTCGTATCGGTGTTCGCCAATCTGGGTGGCGGTGACCGGCGAGAGCTGGAACCAGCCGTCCAGCGCACGTTGCGACAGATCGGCAAACTTCGCATCCGCAGCGGCGGTGTCGCCCGCAGCCGTGGCGGGCGTGGCCGGATCAGCACCAACGGCGGGTGTCTCGACCTTCTGGCAGGCAGCGAGGCTGGTAAGCAGGGCGAGGGCGAGCAGGCTGTGGCGCATTCTGTAATTCCGGTTGCAGTGCGGCATTGCACGAAGCACCAAAGCATAGGCAAAAGCACCAGACCGCGCATGTGCCGATGGCTTATGCTCGCCTGACAACGTCAACGCGAGGGGCTGTCACATGCAACATTCCGGAAGCTGTCACTGCGGAAGGATCGCGTTTGAACTGGAGGCGGATATTGCCGAGGTGGCCGACTGCAACTGCTCGCTGTGCCGGCGTCGCGGCGGACTGCTCTGGTTCGGGCCGCGCGAGTCGCTGGTGCTGACGACGCCCGCGACCGATATGGGCACCTATACCTTCAACAAGCACCATCTGCAGCATCATTTCTGCAGCACTTGCGGAGTAGCGCCGTTCAGCGAGGGCGAGCATCCGAAGACCGGCGCGAAGATGGTCGCGATCAACGTGCGCTGCCTACCCAATGTGGATCTGACGACGCTGACGATCAATCGTTACGACGGCGCGGAGTTGTAAGAGCAGGGTACGCAAACCGTTTTGCGCTTGATGCTTGACTGTAGAGCAGGGCTTGCGCGGTTCCTTCGAGTCGTCCCATGCGAGCAGGGTGGCTTGGAAAGCCACGGTCTACAGGGAACAAAGCACGCGCTCGAAGGCATGTTCCTGTACAGCGTTGGCGACGGCACTGCGGAGCATCGCGGGCGCGATGTAGCTGCGGTGAATTCGGTGGATAAGCGACATGTACAGACGCCCGAACCAGTTGCGATAGCGCACGCGCGTGCCCAGAGTAAAATCGATCTGACTGTCGCTTACAATGTGCACGCCGACGCAGGTGCGGAACACCAGATGCCGGTCGTCGGCACCCAGTATCACTTGCGAGCGTTTGTGGCTGACGTCCGTGTGGTATGCGAACACCGGATACTTCCCTGCGAACAAAGGCCCATCCTGCTGTGAAAGCAGTGAAGAAACGGGGCAGCCCAGCGGCGAGGTGCGCAGCTTGAAGGGTTTAACCAGCAAGTTGCGTACGCGCATCAACCAGGACACGACGGGTGGTCGTCGGACCAGAAATCCTTCGAGCAATTCGGCCAGCAGCTGCCTGGCCGAAAGCTGGGAGTAACCTTCGCCACGCATGGTCAACCGGAAATTGTCCTGGTGATCGTGTTGTGAAAGTTGTTCGTGAAGCATCGATCCTTGTGAATCCTGCCCCACTTCTTCGACCACTAGCGGTCGACTGCCTACCGCAACGAAGCCTCGTGCCTTGCGCAGTGCGCTCAATGAGCCGAGCAACAGGCCGGCGAAACAGCGCGTCACCCCATGCAGCGCATTCCGGAATGTTCCGGGTGCCGTATCCAGAGACAAACGTGTGGTTGGCACCTGCTCGTGTCGGATTGGCTCGCGCAGCAATAGGTCGCTGATCACTTGCGGCAATAGTTCGGTGAGCGTGGCAATACCCGCATCACCCGACAGCACGCGTTGACGAATGCCCGCCGGCAGCTCGCCACCCAGTTCATTGGTGTGGCATGACAGGGCGAAGAACACCGGATGGCGCCCATGATCACCGCGCGAAGCGAACTGGTGCCAGGTGCCGCCGCCAAAGCGCACGGTGAATAGGCAATCCGGCGGAATGTCCACGTAGCGCAACGCGCTGAGGAAGCTGCGCGGATCAATATCGATTTGGGCCTGAGAAGCGGTGGAGAAGCGCAGCTGCGCACCGCCGCTGCCGGAAACCGCAGTGAATACCCGGTGCCCGGCATGCCGGTGGAACGGATGCCCCTGCGCATCCACGGCAAAGGAGAACAATGCCGTGTTCTCGCCGTTCTTGAAGTCGGTACCGGCCAGTCGCGTGGACGGCTCATCCAGTTTGTCCACGAAATCCTTGTGTGCGCGTTGCCGCCGCAATGCGCCAGCATATAACTGGTTGCCGGAGCCATGGCCCAACTGCGCGATGAGGGATACCTCCACCGGCAGGCCACCGCAATGCGAGGGCAGGACGGCGCCGGGGAAAGTGGTCACGACTTGTGCATAGGGACTCATGGCTGCAGCCTCCAGCGCGCGATTGCGCGATAGCGTGGTGGATCAGATTGCTTTTTTTGCCAGCTTGCGCGACTCGCGCTTCAGTGGGCCTGCGGTGGGGCAGATCTCGAAGGCGAATCCGGTCAGGGTATTTACCAGGTTGTCGGCGACAAGTCGGTAGAAGATGAACTGGCCGCGGCGTTCGCTGGCCACCAGCCCTGCCGCGTCCAGCACGGACAGATGTCGCGAGATCGCTGGCGCACTCATGTTGAAGCGGTTGGCAATCTCGCCCGCGGTGAGTTCGTGGGCGGAAAGATAAGCCAGAATCTGGCGGCGTGTGCTGGAAGCCAGGGCTTCGAAGATGCGGTCGGTAGTCATATATATAATTAAATAATTAACGTATATATAAAATATAGGACTGACTTGCAGGCATTGTCAACACCGGATGTCGAATAATTGAAAGCCGATTTTCCGGACCCTGGCTGGACCTATCAAGCACTGCCAGAGTTCCGGTTCCTGGCTGACGCCGGTATGACGGTCCTCGCGTGAGGGACTACCGCTGCGTCGCTTTTTTTCCGCTGCGATTATTTCCCCAACGCGCGCACCGGCAACGGCACATTGCAGAGGTCAATGTGTCCTGCGGGGCGCTTGTAGAAATCGTCACGTCGGTTGCGGCGGGCTTCGGTGGCTTCGGCGAAGCTCTTGCTGTCGGTGCGCAACAGCTGCAGTGGCGTGCGTTCTGATTCGGCGACTTCGCTGGCCAGTTTGATCGACTTGATGGTCGTTCGTAGCTCGGGTTTCTCGTAGAAGCCCATCGGCGCCGGACCGCGTGGGATCACGCTCAGCAGCTCCATGCCCTGAACCACGCGCCCGACCACAGTGATGTTGTCATCCAGTTGTCTTGGCGACTGGCCGCTCACTACATACAGTTCTGCGCCAATGCTGCTATCGGCCTCGTTGTTTCGTCCTGCACCCAAGGTGCCATAGCAATGTGCCAACCAGGTTCTACCCGTGTTCGGGTCGCGGCCAACCGGAAACCCATCCACGAAACCCACCTGTTCTGCCCAGCCGTCTGCATCCGGCAGTCTGGTGAAATTCAATCCGGATGAGGCACGACTGAACTCTGCCGGCAACTTCTTTTTCGCCGTTCCCAGCGTACGTGCCTTGGCCGCATCGTCTGCATCGGGGTCACCGAACTGCACCACGAAATTATCCTGTGAACGGTAAATGCTCAGCCCGTCCCAGAAATGTTCCCTGGCCAGGGTGCGGATATTGCCTGCGTGTTCGGGCGCAAAGGCCGGCACCAGTTCGATGACGACGCGACCAGCCGGTAGTTCCATGTACAGCGTGTTGGCCGGGTCCAGTGTCCGCCAGGCGTCAGCGGGTGCGCTGTCGATGATCTCCTGCGCGCTCTGGTACTTCGTGTTTTCCGCGGCCAGCGCAGGCAACACGCAGAGCAGGGCAGTCAGACTGGCGGACAATGCGGTGCGCACAGGCATGGCGATGGGTTCCATTGGTTTCAGTCGATTCTACGATCAGCGTACGGCAATAAAAAACCGGACGCGTGCGCGGTCGCTTTGTTGGAGTGCAGCGACTGGTGTTTCTTGGCAACGCGTAGCCAATGCCATAGCCGCCCGCCTTTTTTTACGTGAAGGGTGAACGCCGGTGATGGTCGCCAGGTACTGCCCTCGCACCGGTCTCGAAGACCATCGGCGTAACCCTGTCACCCGCAGGCAAAAGGTACTGTCAGAGAGTCTTGCGGGTGTCGCTGTCGATGACGCGGATCAGCTTATCAGTGGCGGGTTGATTGATACCTGACTGTCTTCGGTTACTGCGGCACGGCCTGCGTCGGGTGTGGCTACCGCAACCGGCAATCCGGAGGCGATGCGGAAATGACCGCTCCCGCAGGGAAGTGCCTGAAGCCGCGAACCGAAGACACCCCGACTAATGGCACATTCGCTATAGCTAACTCAACACTAGTATCTGTTTCAACCGGGCGGCCTGTGCCGCAGGGGAGGGCGTCATGAACGAGCCAGACCTGCAGTTGAAGAAGTTCCAGAAAGAACTCAGCGCCGGCACGGTATCGCTTGCGCTGCTGGCGGTGCTGGCCAAGGCCGCTGAGCCGATGTACGGCTACCTCATCGCCAAGCAACTGGAACGCGTTGGACAGGGCGTGCTGAGCGGCAAGCAGAGCGCGCTGTATCCGGTGTTGCGAAACCTGGAGGGGGGCGGCTTGCTCGAAAGCTTTATCGAGCCGTCCATGTCAGGGCCACCACGCCGTTATTACCGTATTACCGAAGCAGGGCGGCTCACCCTGCGCGAATGGGTCAGCGCTTGGCGCGCGACCCGCGATTCCGTGGATTCCGTCCTGTTGGGGATAATCGAATGAACACACCGCTGACGCGTGACACCGTGCTGCCCACCACCATTCCCCAGTACCTGGAAGCGCTGCGCGCTGAATTGCGTGGTGCCGACCCGGCCATGATCCAGGACGCCTTGTACGACGCAGAGGAATACCTGCGTTCGGAACTGGCCGAGCAGTCAGGCAAGACCGAGGCCGAAGTCATTGCCTCGGTCGCCGGTAGCTACGGCGCGCCCAACGAGGTTGCGGAGATCTATCGCGATACCGAAGTGACCGTGAACCGTGCCTTGCGTGCACCGGTCATGCCCAAGCGCAAGTCGGTGCTGGGCAGGTTCTTTGGCGTGATCGTGGATCCGCGTACTTACGGGGCGCTGTTCTACATGCT
>JBDSUI010000179.1:0-12294 GCA_039927795.1 Pseudoxanthomonas sp. | reverse complement strand
CGTATTCGTCCACCACCAGGGCCAGCGACTGCTGCTCTTCGCGCAGGATTTCCAGCAGCTTCATGGCGTGGGTGGATTCGGAAACAAACAGGGGTTCGCGCAGGTTCTGGAAGATCTCCGGCGAGCGCTCGGCGAAACGGTCGATCAGCGATTTGACCTCGAGTATGCCGACCACGTCCTGGTCGTTGCCGCGGTACACCGGAAAGCGCGAGAACTGGGACTGGCGCATGATGTCGATGTTGCTGTCGTAGCTGGCCGACTGGTCCAGCCAGACGATACGCTTGCGCGGGGTCATCAGGCTGTCAGCGGTGCGGTCGCCCAGGCGCAGTACCCGGTTCATCATGTTGCGTTCGTCAACATCGATGACGCCCTGCAGGTGACCTTCGGTCACCAGCATGCGGATTTCTTCCTCGCTGACCGCATTGCGGTTTTCATCGCGGATGCCCAGCAGGCGCAGGACCAGGCGATTGATCGCACCCAGCACGAAAACGATGGGGCGCGCCACGCGCGACAGCCACAGCAGCGGAATGGCGACCGCCGCGGCAATGTGTTCGGCGTTGGTCAGGGCCAGGCGCTTGGGAATCAGTTCGCCGAAGATCACCGAACCGGCGGTGATCAGGGTGACGGCGGTACCGATGCCGATGGGTGTCGCGTATTCGCCCGCATCGGGCCAGGCCCCGATCAACCAGCTGGCAATCATTGCGCCGATCGCGTCCCCACCAAACACGCCGGCCAGCACGCCAATGCCAGTGATGCCGATCTGCACAGTGGACAGCAGGTTGTCAGGATGCTCGGCCAGCGCCAGTGCCACGCGTGCGCCACGGCTTTCCTGCGCCATCTGCTTCAGGCGCAGCTTGCGCGAGGTCATCAAGGCCATTTCCGACAGCGCAAAGAACGCGTTCAGTACGATCAGGGCAGCAACGATCAGCAGTTCAAGCACGCGGGCGATTCCGGCCAGGACAGGCTGCTGCGGGGGTACGCATCGCGGCAGAGCGGCGTGCGTTAGGAGGGGGGGTAGGGTCGTCTTCCATATAATGTGCGCCTGGGCGCGGAGCGGAGTCTAGCAAACCCATCGTCGCCTTTGCCGCACGTCTGCAGCGGGGTGCTGCCGGACAGGGTGAGACGTTGTTCGCAACTCTGGGTCATGAACCGGTCATAATTCCGCCCGGTTGCCGTCCCTCCCGTGACGGCGGGACGTGCCCATGTTTTCGTTGCAGACCATCTTCGGCTCCGGCCAGCAGTTCTATGCCCTGCTGGAAGACTCTGCCCAGGCCGCCTATGACAGCACCAAGGCGCTGCACAGCATGATGAAGACCCCCGACCGGCAGCCGGCGCTGGACGCCTTCAAGCTGGCCCGGCTGCGCGAGCGCGCGGCATCGGACAAGATCGGCAAGGCCCTGGTCGACAGCTTCATCACCCCCATCGAGCGCGAGGACATCGAAGCGCTGGGGTCGGCGTTGTACAAGATCCCCAAGCAGGTCGAGAAGTTTGCCGATCGCTATTCGCTGGCGACCAAGCACCTGGAAAACATCGACTTCGCCCCGCGTGCCGCCATGCTGGAGCAGGCGGCCTCGGTAGTGGTGGAAATGGTCCACGACCTGAAGAACATGAATATCGACCGCATGACCGTGCTCAACGACCGGCTGCGCTCGCTGGAAAACGAGGCCGACCGTCTGATGCTTGAGCTCTACCGCGACATCTATTCCGGTCGTCTCGACAACCTGCAGATGTTTCTGCTCAAGGAGTTCTTCGAGATCCTGGAGAAGGCGATCGACCGTTGCCGCGAAGCCGGCGTGGTGGCCTACCAGATCGTATTGAAGAACAGTTGAGAATGCGTGGTGACGCTGCGCGCGCCCGCAACGCGCATCAACGCGAATACCCCGCCAGGGCTGTCAAACGCACGCCTGGGCACCGTGGCGCCGCAATGAATATGAAGAGGCCTCCGTGCTAACCCTAGTCCTGATCGTCATCTTCGTCGCGCTGGTGTTCGAGTTCGTCAACGGATTCCACGACACCGCCAATTCCATCGCCACTGTCGTCGCCACCAAGGTGCTGGCGCCGGGTTGGGCCGTGGCAATGGCCGCGGTCATGAACCTCATCGGCGCACTTACCGGTACGGCGGTGGCGGCTACCATTGCTTCGGGCATCATCAATACCAACGTGGTGGAAGCCAGTTCGCAGGTGATCCTGTGCGCCTTGCTGGGCGGCCTGGCCTGGAACCTGATCACCTGGTGGAAAGGACTGCCTTCCTCGTCCTCGCACGCCTTGATCGGCGGGCTGTGCGGCTCGGCCGTGGCGGCGGCGCATAACAACTGGGGCGCGCTGATCTGGTCCGAGTCTGTGGGCAACTGGGCCAAGAACAAGGGCCTGCTGTGGAAGGTGTTCCTGCCAATGATCACTTCGCCCATCGCCGGCTTTGTGCTGGGCGTGCTGATGATGCTGTTGTTGTGGGCAATCATCGCCGCCATGGCCAAGGCCGGTGGCCCGCTTGCGCGGCTGGCGCGTCCGCGCTGGGTGAATGCATTTTTCGGCAAGGCGCAGATCCTGTCGGCCGCCTACATGGGTTATGCGCACGGCCACAATGATGCGCAGAAGACCATGGGCATCATTGCGCTGACCCTGGTCGGCGCTGAAGCCACCGGTGCGCTGGACAGCCTGCCGCCGGCGCTGGCGTTCCTGCATCCTGCCTATGGCGATGGCAAGGAGATTGCGCTGTGGATCGTGCTGACCTGCGCGGTCGTGATGGCCGCAGGTACCGCGTCTGGCGGCTGGAAGATCATCAAGACGCTGGGCCACAAGATGGTCAAACTGCACCCCATCCACGGCTTTGCGGCGGAAACCAGTTCGGCCACCATCCTGACCGTGGCCGCGCATTTCGGCATGCCGGTGTCGACCACCCACAGTATTTCCACCGCCATCATGGGCGTGGGCTATGCGAAGAATCCCAGGGCATTGAAGCTGGGCGTGATCGAGCGCATCGTGTGGGCGTGGATTCTCACCATCCCGGCAGCTGGCAGCCTCGCCTACGGCATGTGGTGGCTGCTCGACGCGCTGGGCCTGGCCTGACCCTCTTGCGTGCACTGCGGGGGAAACGTTACCCCAAAGGCAGGTGAGGGCAGCACATCAGGCCGCGGTGCAGTGGCCAAGGGCCGGCGCGCCCTTTTCCCATCCGCGACTTTTTCCCGAAGGGGAAAAACGGAACATCAGAGCAAATCGCCCTCTGCCGAAAGCGCGCGTTCCATGCTGTCGCCCAGGCCGCCGATCTCCAGCACCATGCGGTCCACTTCGGACGGCGTCAGGCCGTCGTAGGGGCGGTTCTCGCACAACTGCAGGTAAGGCACACCATCAAGATCGCCGATGGCAAGGTAACCGACGCTGCTCTGCCAGTTGAAGGCCAGCGCGCGTCGCGCATCAATGCCGGTGATCGGTGCGATGACTGTGCTCACGCGCAGGTAGCCGCGTTCGTCATCGTTGCCCAGTTCCGACAGGAAGATCGCCTGGTGGCGGTTGCCGTTGTCCAGCGACAATTCCACGCAGGCCACGTATGGCTCGTGCATGGTGACCTTGTAGCCGGACTTGCTCAGGTGGCTGCGGATCTGCTCGAAATTCTGCATGTGATGCTCCTTCGTTGCACGCGGGCTATGCTAGTCCCTCATGGTCGACAAGTCTCCCGCCGAACGCATCCTCGCCGTTGTGCGTGCGATCCCGCGCGGTGATATCGCGGGCTATGGCGAAGTGGCGCGCCGGGCCGGCCTTCCCGGGCGTGCGCGGCTTGCCGCCAGAGTGCTCAGCGAAAACAGCGACCCAACCTTGCCGTGGCATCGCGTGCTGCGTTCGGATGGACGCATCGCGTTGCCGCAAGATTCGACCGGCTTCCGCGAACAATGCCAGCGTTTGCGTGCCGAAGGCGTGACCGTCATCAATGGCCGCGTGCGCGGGCAGAAGGCCGCGCGCAGCATCGATGAGCAGATCTGGGGCTTGCCAGACTGACGGTCAGCGCGCGCGGGTACGCAGCCAGCCGGCGATGCTCAGGCGCTCGCGTGTTGCCGGCAGTACTTCATGTTCGATATCGCTCAGGAACACGATGCTGGTGCCCGCGTGCGGCAGCAGCTCGATCGTGCCCTGTGCCAGGTACAGTCGCAACGCGCCCCCTTGCGATGCCGACCAATTGTCGTTGAGATAGCTGACCATCGACAGCACGCGCGTATTGCTGTCCTGGAACTGGTCGCGGTGGCGTGCGTACGCGGCGCCTGCCGGGTAACAGGCGAAATGCGCTTCCTCTTGCTCCAGCCCCAGGAACAACAGCCGGTTCAAGGTCTGGCGCAGCGACTGCAGACAGAAAAGATAATCCAGCGCGGCCTGGCCGCAATCCCCATCCAGCCAGCGCGTGTCATCGCCACGGATCCCGGTACGCAACAGCTGGTCGGCACCGTGCCCGACTTCGGCCGCCCGCAGCGCGCCACGTGCCTGCTGCAGCTTCAGTGCATCGCGCAACGCTTCAGTGTGGGCAGGATCCGGGAACGCGGGCAACAGACAGGCGCCGCACTCACGCAAGGCCTCGGCGAGCGCGGCGGGTTCTTGCAGGTCCGCGACGGGCAGGGAAGGCATGCCGGTATGATAGGTGGCAACCATTGCGAGCACCTGCATGTTCCAGAAAATTCCTCCGGTCACCCAGGCATTGATCATTGCCAACGTGGTGATATTCCTGCTGCAGCAGGTCCTGCCTGAAACGGCATTGGCACCGTTGATGCTGTGGCCGCTGGGGCCGAACGGGTTCGACCTGTTCTCGTCCGGCTACGAGTTCCAGCCCTGGCAGCTGCTCAGCTACGGATTCATGCACGGCGGATTTCCGCACCTGTTGTTCAACATGCTGGCGCTGTACATGTTTGGCGCGCCGCTGGAATACACCTGGGGCAACCGGCGCTTCCTGACCTACTTCCTGGTGTGCATTGCCGGCGCAGGCCTGTTGCAGGTGATCGTTGCCTGGTGGTCCATCTCACAGGGTGGCGCGCCGTATCCCACGGTAGGGGCTTCGGGTGGTGTGTTTGGCCTGTTGCTCGCCTACGGCATGCTGTTCCCCAATCAGCGGGTCATGCTGTTGTTTCCGCCCATACCGATGAAAGCGCGAACCCTGGTCATCGTCTACGGTGCGGTCGAACTGTTGCTGGGCTTCAGCGGCTGGCAACCGGGCGTCGCCCACTTCGCGCATCTGGGCGGCATGTTGTTCGGCTGGTTGCTGATCCGCTATTGGCGCGGCCAGCCACCGTTCGGCAAACGCCCTCCACCACGCCCACGCATCGTGCGTTAAGCATAAAAAAGGCGCGGAATTCCGCGCCTTTTTTTCACCGCACCTAGAGCCCTCAGCGCCAGATGCTGATCTGCTCCGCGTCGCTGCGGCGCATCGGCTGGCCCGCCTTGCAGCTGAAGGACGCAGCGAAAGCCGGCTGGTTGGCGAGCGGTCCATTGCTGCGCCACTGGCCCGGTGCGTGCGCGTCAGTGGCGATCCGCTGCGCGGCTTCGCCGGCAGACAGCTGCTGTGCCCACAGCTCGGACCAGGTGCGGAACAGGGTCTGCTTGGCGCCGGTATTGGGTGCCAGCTCCGCATTGGTGTAGGCGTCCCAGGCCAGCTCCACACCGGCCAGGTCCGCCATGTTTTCGTCCAGAGTCAGTGTGCCGTTGACCTTGGCAGCGGTCAGCCCGGGGTAGGGATAGCCGTTGTACTGCGCTGCCAGGCGGGCGCCGATCGCGTTCCATGCACTGACGTCGGCCGCGGTCCACCAGTCGCGGACCTCGCCATTGGCATCGACCATGCGGCCACGCAGGTCGAAACCACGGCTGAGCTCGTGCCCGACCAGAGCGCCATACGAACCGAACAGCGCCGAATCGCCACGTGAGACGTCGAAGACCGGCGCCTGCAATACCGCTGCGGTGACGATGAGGCGGTTCTGGGCCAGGTCATAGGCCAGCGCGGGCTGCTGCGGCAGTACGTCCCAGCGCCGGTCAGCGTTGCCCTTGCCGATACGCTTCATTTCTTCGCGGTGGCGCCAGGTCGATGCGATGAGGATGTTGCTGCCGAAGCTGCCGCGGCCCATGGGCTGCACGCTGTAGTCCAGGTCGCGGCGGGGCGTGCCGATCTCGATCTTCAGCTTCTCGACCTTGGATTTGGCCTCGGCCTTGGCCGGCGCGCTCATCCAGTTATTGCGTTCGATGCTGCGGGTCAGTGCGTCGCGTACGTTCTGGGCGATGGCCTCGGCCTTGGCCTTGCTGGCAGCCGGCAAGGTGCGGGCCGCGTATTCGCGTCCAAGCATCGGCCCGGCGGCGGTATTGATGGCGCCCAGCACCTGCTGCCAGCGTGGCGCCGGTGCGACCTCGCCATTCAATACGCGACCACGGAAATCGAACTCGGCATCACGGAACGGCTTGGCCAGGTACGGCGCCATGGCGTCGGCCACCTGCCAGCGCAGGTAGATCTTCCACTGCTCCGGCTTCAGCGTGCCAATCAAGGTGTTGATTTCAGCGAACAGCGCCGGGTTGGCCATCGACACCGTGTCGTCGGTGACGCCCTGGGCCTTGAGGAAGGCGTCGAGCTGCAGGTTCTTATAGGGCTTGGCGAGGTCCCTGGTGGCGACCGGCACGTAGTTGGACAGTGGATTGCGCAGGTCCTGCAAGGGCTTGGAGGCGCGCGCCAGACGCGTTTCCAGGTCGATCACCGCCAATGCCTCGGCGTCCAGCTTTTCCGGCTTGGTGCCGGTCAAGGTCAGCAGCTGCTTGACGTAGTTCTGGTAGCGCCCCAGCAGCTCGCGGGTCTCCGCGTCGGTGCGGGTGTAGTAGGCCGGATCGGACAAGCCCATGCCACCCTGGCTGAAGTAGCCGATGTGGCGGTCCAGCGCCTTCAGGTCCACATCGGGGCTGAAGTTGAATGCAACCGGTATTCCTACCTGGTGCAGCGCCGCGATGGCGGCCGGCACGTCCTTGGCGCGTTTGATGCCGTTGATGCGGTCCAGCAGCGGGGCGATTGGCCTGGAGCCGTCGGCTTCCACGGCCGCCTCGTCCAGGCCACTGGCCCAGAAATCACCCAGCAACTTCTGCACGTTGCCCTGAGGTGCCTGCATGGCGGCATCCAGCAGTTCACGCTGCTGCTGTTCGCTGCGCTGACGCAACTGGCCCAGTGCGGTCAGTGAGCCGACGCCGGCTGGCAGCGGGTTTGCTGTCAGCCACGCCGCGTTCGCGCTGCTGTAGAAATCGCTGCATTCGGCACTGACTGCGGCGGCCTTGGGTGCTTTCTTCTTTTTGGCCGCAGCGTTGGCATCGGTGGCGCCCAGTGCGGCGACCAAAGCGAAAGCGAGCAGGGAGGGCTTGCAGAGAGCGAGACGCAAATACGGCATCAGGGAGTTCCGTGGCGGTGAAGTGCAGGAAGTCTAGCAAGGGCGGGACAGGAGGCCATGAATATGGCCTGCAAAATGGAAAGACAGCGCATGCGGCCTTCGGGTCTGCAAGTCGGGCAGCGGCAGCCGGCCTCGATTCCCGGCCTTGCGGCAGAACGCGGCGGAACGATCAACAGCTGTTTCGAAGGGTCGCTGACACGTTCTGCAACGGCGCAGGCGGCGTGGCAGTCTGCTTCCCAGGCAAGCGCATCGTTTGGCTGGCGGTCAGGGTGGGGTCATGACATCGGGTGCGGGCGTGCCCGTCTTTGCAATAGGGATGGCCCGGAGCCGCAAATGCACAGGCCCGGACATGCCGGGCCTGTGGTCATTGCGTCAGCGCGATTGGCTTACCAGATCACGACTTTCTGGTCGTCGGCCCGCACCATCGGGTCGCCGGCCTTGCACGAGAACGCGGCGGCGAACGCGGGCAGATTGGTCGGGGCACCTATGGCGCGGAAGTTGGCCGGTGCGTGCGGATCGGTCTTCAGGCGCACGCTCAGGTTTTCCGGGGTGAAGTTGCGGCGCCATACCGTGGCCCAGTTGAGGAAGAAGCGCTGGTCACGGCTCAGTCCATCGGTCATCGGGTCGGGCGTGGCCTCGGTAGCCTTCTTCATGGCGTCGTAGGCGGTGGCAAGGCCACCCAGGTCGGCGATGTTTTCGCCCAGGGTAAGCTCGCCGCTGACCTGGCCGCCCGCCTCGGTCTTGTAGCCGTCGAACTGGCTGATCAGCTTGCCGGTACCGGCCTGGAAGGCCTTCTTGTCAGCCGGGGTCCACCACTCTTCAAAGTTGCCGGTCGGGCCGAAGCGCGCGCCCTGGTCGTCGTAACCGTGGCTCATCTCATGGCCAATCACCGCGCCGATGCCGCCGTAGTTCATTTCGTCAGTGGCGTTGGCATCGAAGAACGGTGGCTGCAGGATCGCGGCCGGGAACACGATCTCGTTCTGCTGCGGGTTGTAATAGGCATTGACCGTCTGCGGGCTCATGCCCCATTCGGTCTTGTCCACCGGCTGCCCGACCTTGGACAGATTCCATTTGTAGTTGAACTCGTTGGCCGCCATTACGTTGCCGATATAGCTGTCGCGGCTGGTCGCCAGGCCGTTCCATTCACGCCACTTGTCCGGGTAACCGATCTTCGGGGTAAAGGTTTCCCACTTGGCGATGGCTTTCTTCTTGGTCTCGTCGCTCATCCACGCCAGGTTCTCGATGCGTGCCTTCAGCGCGGTGCGCAGGTTGCCCACCAGGGCTTCCATCTTGGCCTTGGATTCTTCCGGGAAGGCGACCTTCACGTACATCTGGCCCAGCGCTTCGCCGGCCTGGCCTTCCACGGTGTCCAGCACGCGCTTCCAGCGTTGCTTGATTTCCTTCTGGCCGTTGAGGATCTTGCCGTTGAAGTTGTAGTTCTCGTCCACGAAGGCCTGGCTGAGGAACGGCGAGGCAGCATCCACCGTGTGGAATCGCAGGTAGCTGCGCCAGGTGGCCGGCGCGGTGTCGCCCAGCATCTTGCTGACTTCCTGATGGAAGGCGGGAATGGCCAGCGAGAACTTGCCGGTGGTGGCCACGCCCTGCGACTTGAAGAACTCGGTCCAGGAGAAATTCGGGGTCAGCTTGTCCGCATCGGCGACCGACATGGGGTTGTAGGACAGCTCGGCGTCGCGCGAAAGATCGGTGCTGGTCTTGGAAACCTTGGCCAGGCGCGTTTCGAACGCGATGACAGCCTTGGCCTGTTCGGCGGCATCGGCCGCGGCCACGCCGGAAAGCTCCAGTACCTTCGCAATGTGGGCCTGGTACTGCTGCAGTTTTTCCTTGTTTTCCTTGCTGCCCACGGTGTAGTACTCGGGGTCCGGCAGGCCCAGGCCACCCTGGAAAGCGTAGGCCATGTTCATGCCCGAATCCTTGAAGTCCGGGCTGGCGCCGAAGCCGAACAGGCCGTTCTGGCCCTTGGCCGCACTGCTGCGCAGATAGGCGACGATCGCGTCCTTGTCGTTCAGCGCGTCGATCGCGGTCAGCTCGCCCTTGATGGGTTCGATACCCTGCGCATTGACCTTGGCTTCGTCCATACCCGTGGCCCACAGGTCGCCGACGATCTTTTCAACGCCACTGGCGTTCTTGTTGGCAGCCGCCTGCTCAGCAAGCTGCTGCTGCACGGCGGTGGAGCGCTCATCCAGAACTTCAAACGATCCCCAGCTGGCGCGGTCGCCGGGAATCGCATTGGCGGCCAGCCATTTGCCATTGGCGTAGCCGTTGAAATCGGTACAGGCGTTCTTGCTGGTGTCCAGGTCGGCGATCAGGAAGCTGTTGGCCTTCGGCAGCTTGGACTCGTCCAATGTCAGTGCGGCAGCGGCGGCCGGGGCAGCGGTAGCGGCAGCGGCAGCCGGTGCGGAAGCGGGTTCTTCCTTTTTGCCACAGGCGGCCAGGACCACGGTAATGGCCACGGACAACAACAGGATCTGGGGTGTGCGAATCACAGACTACTCCGGCCCCGCAGGGCAATAAAAAGGGACTGCCCCGCAGGCGGGGCGTGCGCGGACTCTACGCCTGCTGGCCTCCGGCTGAAGGTGTCGAAGGTCATGTCAGGCTCTTCATGAATTTTTCACATCCATGCCTTTCCGCCTGTGGGACCGGATTGCGGGTCCGCGAGGTGATGCCGGATTGAAGAGGGAAGGGGAAGGCGAAGCGGGGTCGGCGGCATGCGATGGATGCTGGCAGGCTCATAGGAGCAGGGATCCGTGTCTGCGGGTCTGATCTGCCACAAAAACAGGGCGCGCGCCTCAGTGTGAGGAAAACGCGTTATCGCCGGTATGGCTGAAGCTGCGATTGCGGCCCGCCTGCTTGGCTTGGTATAACGCCGCGTCGGCGCGTTCGATTACCTCGGCGGCGCCAATGGGCTCGCTGCCGGCTGGCACCGTGTGGATACCGATGCTGGTGGTGAACGGTGTCACCGCAGCCGATGCGCTGCTGCGCGTGGAAAGATTGGCCAGATCCACATGGATGGTGGTGGCGATGGCGGCCGCGGACTGCGGTGTGGTTTCGGGCAACAGGACCGCGAACTGGTCGCCGCCGAGTCGTGCAACCAGATCGCGCGGCCGACGTGCGCGGCCACGCAGGATTTCGGAAAAAGTGCACAGGATTTTATCGCCGGCCGGCTGGCCCAGGCGGTCGTTCAGGCGCTTGAAGTGATCCAGATCGAGCAGCAGCAGGGAAAGTGGCTGCTCACTGCTTTCTGCCAGGCGCAGCTCCTGCTCCAGTTCCTGATCAAACCTGCTGCGGTTGGGCAGCCGGGTCAAGGGGTCGGACTGGGCCTGCTGTCGCATGCGCCGCAGCAGCCTCAGCAGCACCAGCAGCGCTGCCAGGGCAAGGACGCTCAACGCCGGCACCGGCGGAAACCACACGTCGACCAGCCGCAGCAACAGCACGCTGGTGACCACCACCAGCAACCCGGCGATGGCAATCGGCCAGCGCAGGTCAGGCAGGCCACGCAGCCCCAACAGTAGCAATGGCAACGCCACCAGAGCCGTCGACAACAGGATCTGCGCGGTCAAGCCAAGCGGCGCTGCAGCATTGCCCTGCAACAGCATGTTGAGCAGATTGGCCTGGTAGTCGACGCCCGATCGCTGCGCCGGGTTGGCTGCAGCGAATGTCGCCGGCTCGTTGCCCATTCCGGGAGCGGTAACGCCGATCAGTATCCAGCGCCCACGCAATACCGGATCCGCTACGCGTCCACCCATTACATCGGCATAGGAGACGGTGCGGAATGCATCGTCTGCATCCAGGTAAGGCACCAGGACCTGGTAGTCCCGCATCCAGCGCTGCGGCGAGGCTTTGCCAGGTTGTGAACCGCGCAGGCCAGGCAGCGCAGCCGCTGGGTTGGGTTCAGTTCCGATCTGGCTCAGGGCCAGGGCCAGCGCAGGCCAGTGCGCAGAACCCAGGCCGGCGCGCAGGAATGCGCTGCGGGCCACGCCATCGGCGTCGACTGGCATATCCACGTGTCCCAGCGATGCCGCTGCGCCGGCGAATTCGGGAATGGGCAGCAGCTCGACCGCCGTGCCATTGGCATGTTCGGGCGCGACATACACCGGCAGCACCACCTTGCCGTTGCGGCTCAGTGCCTGCGCCAGCAACGCATCGCCTTCAGGATCAAACAGTGCGGGCTCGGACAGCAGGATGTTCATCGCCACACCTTTCGCGCCGGCTGCAGTCAAACGATTGATCAGTGCAGCATGAATACGGCGCGACCACGGCCATCTTCCCAGTTCCGCCAGGCTTTTCTCGTCGATTGCCAGCACCACGATGCGCTCGTCGACCGGAGCCGAAAAGCGGCGGGCAAGCTGGTCGTAGATCCACGCGTCGGCGCGCCAGGTCGCAGCGCCGAGGATCAGCAGACTCACCAGGGCGGCGGCTGTCACGCCGGTCAGCAGGCGTGCCTTGACGCGCGTCTTCCAGGACCGGTTTGCATTCATAGCGTGAGCAGACTCCCGCGCGCCGCAACCGTGCGCCTGATCGGTGGCAGACCCGCGTGATGCCGGGCCCAGGTTGAAGCTGGCAGCAACCCCCTGTGCTATTGCCACCACCCGGGCTGGAGTATAGGTCAGCCGGGCCGGGACACGTGTGCGGGGCGGCAGCTCATTCGGGCAGGTCTGTTTGGGGTGATGATGGCGTGGCGGGACGATCCGCTCTGCGGGTACGGGATGATGGCGAACAGGCAAGGCGATCGTGATGTGCTGCTGGTGGGCGCAGGTCACAACGGATTGGTATGTGCGACCTACCTGGCGAAAGCCGGTCTGAAGGTCACTGTGCTTGAGCGTCGCCATGTCGTCGGCGGCGCGGCGGTGACCGAGGAATTCCATCCCGGCTTCCGCAATTCAATCGCGTC
>JBDSUI010000178.1:0-7527 GCA_039927795.1 Pseudoxanthomonas sp. | reverse complement strand
CCGATCGACCGCTGGTTCCATAGCTATTCCGGCGACCATCGCAACGACACCAACCAACTGATCCATATCTTCGCGGTACCGGCCATCCTGTGGTCGGTGATTGCCCTCCTGTGGTGCATTCCCGCGGTGGGCAGCACGCTGCAGAACGGCATCTGGGCCGCATTGGCAATGTTCGCCGCCTGGATGTTCTACAACCGCCTGTCACGCCCGATCGGCTACGGCATGCTGCTGGCGTTCTTCACCATTGGCTGCAGCTGTCGTCTGATCGACCATACCTACGGCACCGAGGCCCTGCTGTATGCGGGCATCACGGTGTTCGTGGTGGCATGGATTGCGCAATTCATCGGTCACAAGATCGAAGGCAAGAAGCCCAGCTTCTTCACCGACCTGGTGTACCTGCTGATCGGCCCGATCTGGGTGCTGGCCAAGTTCTATCGCAAGATGGAGTGGAAGTACTGACCGTCCACTTCTGCAGGATCGAGCATGGGTAGAGTCGAGCTTGCTCGACTGGTTTTGAATTCCGCATAAAAAGGCAGAACAGTCGGTTCCGCTCGATCCACAAGGGATAAGAGCAGTCGAGCAGGCTCGACTCTACAAGGGCTTCCGAGTGCAGTCGGCAAGCCGGTTCTACCGGGAAAACATCGAGGCAACTGGCTTGAAGCTGCGTGGCGCGTAGCCGAAATCCCGCCGCGCCGGTTCCGCATCAAACACCAGGTCCTCGCCCATCCGTGCCAACGCGGCCTGCCCGAGTCCCCGCATCACACCCACGGCATGCGCCCCGGCCAGCGCCGTCTTGAACAGTGCCGTGGGGACCTGGATCAAGCGTGCCTGCGGCTGCAGCGAGGCCAGCGTGCGTTCCACCATGTGCGCATACGCCAGCGTTTCGCCACCCGGCAGCGCATAACTGCGGCCGTGGCTGCCGGCGCAGCCCAGCGCCGCGTGCGCCGCGTCGGCAAGGTCCTGCACGTGTACTGGCTGCCGCATTCCGCAGGCGCTGCGCGGCAGCACGAAAAATCCGGTTCTGCGCGCCAGCTGCGCGATGCGGGTCAGGGTCTGGTCGCGCCCCGCGCCGTAAACCAGGGTCGGCCGCAATACGGTCGCAGCTGCACCACGCGCACGCGCGCATGCAAACAGACGCGCTTCGGCTGCTGCCAGGCGCGCCGCCAGCGCGCGCTCGTGTGGATCGTTCGAATCCTGCTTCACCGCCACGCTGGTGGAACCAAAGGCGACCACGCGCGCGCGCAAGCTCGCCGCGTCGGCGTACCAGGTGGAGAAGTGATCCAGCGGACCGCAACTGAAAACGGCGTCGACCTCAAACGGTAATTCCGCTGGCCGGCACAGATCGGCCTGGATCCAGCGCAGGCCAGCGCGCGCCGGCTGTGGCGAGCGCGAGACCGCGGTGACCTGCCAGCCATCGCGCAGCAATACGGGCAGCAGTGCCGCACCAATCTGTCCACTGGCACCAAACACCAGCGCGCTAGCCATGCGTGTGCCGGCGCGCAGAACAGGCCGGGGTCGTGTCGAAGCGGTGAGCGATCATCTGCCACAGCATAGCCTGAGGTGCACAGCGCCAGCCGCGTTACGGGCATGGGTTAGACTCGTGTACGGACTGTTGCTCCTTCGAACCGGCACACATGTTTCCACTTCTTGACACCCTGATGGCCCTGCCCTTCGCAGGTGCCTTGGCGGTTGCCCTGTCGCGTACCGGGTCGCGCCGAAAGATCGGCTGGCTGGCAGCTGCAGCGCCGCTGCTTGGCCTTGCCGTGCTGGCGTGGATGACGCCGGCAGTGCTTTCCGGGCAGGTGCCGCAAAGTTCGCACGCCTGGATCGCCCAGTCGGGGCTGCTGTTCACGCTGCGTCTGGATGGGCTGGCCTGGATGTTCGCCGGACTGGTGCTGGGCATCGGCGTACTGATCGTGATGTACGCGCGCTATTACCTCAGCGGCAACGACAGCCTGCGACGCCTGTTCGCCTATCTGCTGCTGTTCATGGGCTCCATGCTGGGCCTGGTGATTGCAGGCAACCTGTTGCTGCTGGTGGTGTTCTGGGAACTAACCAGCATCAGCTCGTTCCTGTTGATCGGCTTCTGGAACCAGCGCAACGATGCCCGCGAAGGGGCACGCATGGCGCTGTCGATCACGGGCGCGGGTGGCCTGGCCCTACTCGCCGGGGTGCTGTTGATCGGCAAGATCGTGGGCAGTTTCGAACTGGACGTGGTGCTGGCATCGGGTGACCTGATCCGTGCCAGCGCGCTGTATCCGGCCGTACTGGGGTTGGTGCTGCTGGCCATCTTCACCAAGAGTGCGCAGTTCCCGTTCCATTTCTGGCTGCCGCATGCGATGGCAGCGCCGACCCCGGTCTCGGCTTATCTGCATTCGGCAACCATGGTCAAGGCTGGCGTGTTTCTGCTGGCCCGGCTGCATCCGGTGCTGTCGGGCACGGACCTGTTCTTCTATGTGGTCTGCAGCGTGGGTGCGGTGACCCTGCTGCTGGGCTCCTGGAAGGCCATCTTCCAGCACGACATAAAAGGCTTGCTGGCCTATTCCACGATTTCCCACCTGGGACTGATCACCCTGCTGTTTGGCATGTCCACCCCGCTGGCAGTGGTGGCGGGCTTGTTCCACATCATCAACCACGCGGTGTTCAAGGCCTCGCTGTTCATGGCCGCGGGCATCATTGACCATGAAACCGGCAGCCGCGACATGCGCCGGCTGGGGGGACTGCGCAAGTACATGCCAATCACCAGCACCTTGGCGATCGTAGCCACCCTGGCCATGGCGGGCATCCCGCTGCTCAGCGGCTTCCTGTCCAAGGAAATGTTCTTTGCCGAGGCACTGGAGCTGAGCGGTCACGGGCGCATGGGAGCAGCGATCGGCATTGCGGCTTTCCTGTTCGGCGCATTTGGCGTGGCCTACAGCCTGCGCTTCGTCCACGACACGTTCTTCGGCAAATGGCCGCGCCCGGCCGAAGCAGCACCGCATGAGCCGGCTGTGTGGATGCGCATTCCGGTCACCGTGCTGGTGCTGCTGTGCCTGGCCGTGGGCGTTGCGCCGGCCTGGACGGTTGCGCCGATCCTGGCGGCAGCGGCCAATGCCGTGCTGGGACCGGCCATGCCCGCATACAACCTGGCGGTCTGGCACGGCTTCAACCTGCCGCTGTTGATGAGCCTGGGCGGTATTGTCAGCGGCATCGTCCTGTACTTCGGCCTGCGGCGCCTGTTCGACATCCACGCGATCATCGTCGGGTCGCTGGCCCGCGACATTTTCCGCGGCCACATCAAGGCCTTGTTGACGCTGTCCTGGCGCTTCACCCGTGGCATCGGCAACAACAGCCTGCAGCGCTATCTGCTGCTGATGGTGGTGGCCACGCTGGTGCTGGCCGCAGCGCCGTTCCTCACTTCAGGCGCCAGTCTGGCTGCAGTCAACGCCGCCACCCAGCCGATGCCACTACTGGGATGGATGGTGTGGGCCGTACTGGCGGTGGGCACCGTGGGCACCGTGGTCCTGCATCGGCAACGCCTGTTGGCGGTGATCATGATCGGTGCGGTGGGCCTGGCGGTCAGCCTCACCTTTGTACTGCTGTCTGCGCCGGACCTGGCACTGACCCAGTTACTGGTGGAAATGGTCACGGTGGCGCTGATGCTGCTGGCACTGAACTATCTTCCTGACCAGTCGCCGCTTGAACGGCCGGCGCTGCGGCGCTGGCGCGATGCCGGCATTGCACTGCTGGCCGGTGCCGGCGTTGCCGCGCTGGTCTACGCAATGCTGGTGCGCCCTGCCGACACCATCGCCGGCGAGTTGCTGGCCCGCTCACTGCCCGAGGGCTATGGCAGCAACGTGGTCAACGTGATCCTGGTCGACTTCCGTGGTTTCGATACGCTAGGCGAAATCGCGGTGTTCGGCATTGCCGGTCTGGTGGTCCATGCCATGTTGCGGCGCGCGCGCCTGCGTCCGCAGCAGGTCATGCCGGGCACGGTGGATCGTCTGCCGATGCCGGCGGTGCTGGGCAACGTGCTGTTGCCGCTGGCGCTGGCGGTGTCTGCCTACCTGTTCCTGCGCGGCCATAACCAACCCGGCGGCGGCTTCATTGCCGGCCTGGTCCTGGCCATGCCGCTGCTGCTTCAATACGTGATCCAGGGCTCGCACTATGTCGAGTCGCGGCTGGGTTTCGATTACGCGCGCTGCATCGGCATCGGCCTGTTGCTGTCGGCGCTGACCGGGATAATTTCCATGTGGCTGGGCTACCCGTTCCTGACCAGCGGCCACGCCGAGCCGGTCCTGCCGCTGATCGGACAGATTCCGCTGGCCAGTGCAATGGGTTTTGATGCGGGCGTGTATCTGGTGGTCTTCGGCGGTGCCATGCTGATTTTGTCGATGATGGGCACCATCAAGCCACCACGACAGGTGCCTGCGGAGACGCCGCCATGATGGAGTTGGCCCTGGCCACTGGCATTGGCGGCCTTACGGCGGCGGGTGTGTACCTGCTGCTGCGCGCGCGCAGTTTCGATGTGATCCTGGGGCTGACCCTGCTTTCCTATGCGACCAATCTGCTGATTTTCAGCGCCGGGCGACTGGTGGTGGGCAAGCCACCGGTGCTCAGCGCCGGCCTGGCAGCCAGGCTTGAAAACTACACCGATCCCCTGCCGCAGGCGCTGGTACTGACCGCGATCGTGATTGGCTTTGCGATGACCGCCGTCACGATTGTGGTGGCCATGCGCAGCCGTGCCGACAATCACAGCGATCATGTCGACGCCCGCGAACCGGACGCGGACTGATGGGGCATCTTGCGATCCTGCCAGTGCTGATCCCGTTCGTGGCCGGTGCGCTGATCCTGCTGGTCGAGCGGCGGGGCCTGTATTGGCAACGGGCCGTGTCAGGGCTCGCGCTGGCGGCACTGCTGGTCGCTGCCGGGGCGCTGGTCAACGTAGCGGATCGGGGCGAACTTATCGTCTACCTGGTCGGCGACTGGCCGGCGCGGCTTGGCATCGCGCTGGTGGTCGATCGGGTCAACGCCCTGATGGTGATGACCACGGCACTGCTGGCCGTGGCCACACTGCTCTATGCCTGCGCCGGCTGGGACAAGCGCGCGCTGCATTTCCATGCGCTGCTGCAACTGCAGCTGGCTGGGTTGAACGGTGCGTTCCTGACCGGCGACCTGTTCAACCTGTTCGTGTTCTTCGAAGTGCTGCTGATTGCCTCCTACGGCCTGCTGCTCAGCGGCGGACATCGCCTGCGCATGCTGTCGGGCATGCATTACGTGATCTTCAACATCATGGCCTCGACCCTGTTCCTGATCGCGCTGGGCCTGCTGTACGGCATGACCGGCACGCTCAACATGGCCGAGATGGCACTGCGCATCAGCCAGGCGAGCGCGCAGGACATCGGCTTGTTGCGCGCGGCGTCGGGAATACTGCTGGTGGTGTTCTGCGCCAAAGCTGCGCTGTTGCCGCTGTATCTGTGGTTGCCCGAGACCTACGCCCGCGCGCCGGCGTCGGTCGTGGCACTGTTTACGGTGATGACCAAGGTGGGCGTGTATGCGGTGCTGCGGGTGTACACCCTGGTGTTTGGCCTGGAAGGCAGCGCTCTGGCCGGCTGGGCCTGGGACTGGCTGCTGCCCGCCGGCCTGCTCACCCTGTTGGTGGCCGCGCTGGGCGCCTTGGCCGGACGCACCCTGGGCGGCACCGTCTCTTACCTGGTGATCGCCTCTGCCGCGACGCTGTTCGTGGCCTTCGCATTGCACACCCCCGAATCGGTCAGCGCCGGACTGTATTACCTGGTCCACAGCACCTTTGTCACCGCTGCCCTCTTCCTGATCGTCGACTTGATCCGCAGGCAACGGGGCACCTTGGGCGGCGAGCTTCGCCTGCCGGCCCCCATGGGCGCCCGCATCCTGCTTGGACTGCTGTTCCTGGTGGCCTGCGTTTCGGTGGCGGGACTGCCACCACTTTCGGGCTTCGTCGGCAAGTTGCTGCTGCTGGATGCGGTCCCTTCCGCACACGTCAGCTGGGTGTGGAGCGTGGTGCTGCTGACCAGCCTGATGACCCTGGTCGCACTGTCGCGCTGCGGCAGCCAGATATTCTGGCGTGCCACCCCATTCCGCAGCGGCGACCTCATTCCCGCACCCCCACGAACACTTGAAATCAGCGCCTGCCTGCTGCTGCTGGGCTACGGCATCGCGCTCAGCCTGGGGGCCGGGCCGGTGTTGCGCTATACGCAGGCCGCCGCCGCCCAGATCCTGGACCCTGCCCATTACGTGGAACAGGTGCGGGCAACGGCCCCGCAATCGCGGGCACCGTCGCCATGAAGCGACTTCTGCCCTCGCTGCCGTTGAGCGCTGCGGTTTTCGTGCTGTGGCTGATGCTGGTTTCCGAAGTGAGCTGGGGCCAGCTTGCACTTGCGCTGTCGCTGGCTATCGCCCTGCCGCTGATGGCCAGCGCCCTGAATCCGGAACGGGCCCACTTGGTTCGCTATCGCGCCATTGCCGGCCTGGCCGGCACGGTACTGGTCGACATCGTGGTGTCAAACGTGGAAGTGGCCCGCCGAATCCTGGGCCCGCAACGCGCGCTGCGGCCGGGCTTCATCTGGGTGCCGCTGGAATTGACCAGCATCCATGCCATCACCGCCCTGGCCAGCATCATCACCCTGACCCCGGGCACGGTTTCGGCCGAGCTGACCGAAGACCAGCGCTACCTGCTGGTGCATTGCTTCAACCTGCACGATCCGGAACACGCCATAGCCACGATCAAATCGCGCTACGAAGCCCCGTTGAAGGAGATATTCCAGTGATTGAAACCGCCGTGGTGGTCGCGCTGTACACGGTTGGCCTGGCCATGCTGATGAGCCTGTGGCGGCTGTTGCGCGGACCCAGCATCCCGGACCGGATCCTGGCCCTGGATACGCTGTACATCAACACCATTGCCCTGCTGATCCTGTTTGGAATGCACCAGAACTCATCGATCTACTTCGAGGCCGCGTTGATCATTGCCATGCTGGGTTTCGTCAGCACGGTGATGCTGGCCAAGTACGTGATGCGCCGGGACATTGTGCAGTGAATACCGTGATCGAGATCGCCATGGTCCTGCTGCTGGCAACCGGCAGCTTCTTCGTACTGGTTGGCTCCTTCGGACTGGTAAAACTGTCGGACTTCTTCAAGCGCCTGCACGGCCCGACCAAGGCCACCACGCTGGGGGTGGGCTGCATGCTGGTCGCCTCCATTGCCCATCACGCCCGGCTGGGGGATGGACTGGGCCTGCGCGAGGTGTTGATCACCGCCTTCCTGTTCATCACTGCGCCGATCAGCGCGCACGTGCTGGCCAAGGCCGCGCTGTCGTTGACTCCCGACCGGCCGCGCCCTCCTGCCGTCGCCAGTACAGATGCTGACCGCGAAGCCGGCGACCCCCATTAGTTCACAGTCTGGGCGGCCATGGCGGCGACCTGCAGGTTTGCTGCCGCTACAGCGTGAACAACTCGAACGCGACCCAGGCCAGGAATGCCACGAACAGGATCACGCCCTCGTTCCGGCTGATGC
>JBDSUI010000177.1:0-3714 GCA_039927795.1 Pseudoxanthomonas sp. | reverse complement strand
GCTATTGCGCCGGCCTGCTGGATGCAGCAGCGCACCGCAGCGTGGGCACAACCAAGACGCCAACAAGTACCGTCAGGATCCGCCCTGCCGCGGATAGCTTGCATCGTTCGCAAGCGCATGCGCGGGGGTGCAGAGTGCGAATTGAGCCCGCAAACCGTAACGATCGGGCCAGTGACGAAGTTGAGTTTCACTCCGTTCGCACCGCCTGCCTGCTAAATGTCCGGGTGCCGCGCATGAAAGATGGCGCAGGTCTCTACCCTGCTCGGCAGGCCACGCCGGAACGTACCGGTGCCATCGTCAGCAACTGCACCCTGATGGAAATGGCTGCGATGTGGTCACCTGCCTCGGTGCGCTTTTCATTCACCCTGGCAGCGCTGAGCCGTTGCCCGCTACCGGTTACGGCGCTTCCCGAAATTAAGCGCAACTGGTTTTCATTTTCCTGTTGAAATGAAATACCGGTCCAGGCCGCCGGGCTTTTGCGTGTCCAGTTTCGCGGTCATGTTCAGCTCTCGATACTGTGCCTGCTTAAGCAGTTGCGCGAGCTTGGGATATCCGCGCGATTCCGCATTGGCATTGTCCAGGTCGACGATAAACGCAGGAATACGGGCAAGATCAAAGCCGGTGAGCGCGCAATTCACCGTATCGCTGGACACCCGCTCACAACCGGCCCCATTAAAACTAGCTGCGGGATTTTCAGCAAACAAGCCGTCTATCAGCACAACATCTCCGGGCGAGACCGAGAAAGAGGCAAACGGGCTGGCCAGCGTGGCTTCAACGGACAACCCGTCAACTTTCAATTCACTGGTGGTCTCTTGATATCCGGCGGCCGAGGTTTGGGTAGTGACGTGGTCGGTATAGGTGGCCCACGACACGCAATGATTGCCGCCTGCTATGGCCAACGCACAGTAACTGGATTTAACCGCCTCAGTATTGTATTTCGCGTTGCGCCACTCCTGACCTTTTTCAAATTCCGAGAACTTTTTTTCCTTGAAAACCACCTGCCCGATCTTCGACGCGACTCCGTCACCGCGGGCCGCGCTTGCCTTGGGGGCCAGCGACCGTGGCAGGTCAAAACTGGCACCTGTGATGCTGTAGGTTCCCGGCGCGATGATATAGATCATGTAGAGCGTGCCGCCGGCTACAAACTGGTATAGCCATCCATCTATCTCTGCGCCTGTCGCTGCCGTCTGGTTGCCGACCTTCACAAGGCTGCCATTGGCATCGCCCTTCCAGATTGAGGTGGACGTCCGGTCGGTTATGAACGTCCCGGTTCTGCTGGAGGTGTACATCGCGCTGTTGTCCACCATCATATCGTTGGTGGAATACTTGTGATCCAGATTGAGCGACGTTGTAATGAGGATGCCCATGCCACTTTCGTGTGCAGCGACAAAGAGCTGATCTTTAAGCTCACTCATCGCTTTCTGAACTTTCTGTAGTTGCTCAGCTTGATCCTGCTCGGTTTGCCTCTTCCTTGCTTCCGCCGGTGCGGCTAGACATGCCGCAATTGCGACAGCGGCAAACATCCGTTTCGTCAGATTCAAACTATCCATGCCCCTTGCTCCTTGTTTGGAATTGTTTACTACCCGCGACCCTTGCAGCTCACGCCCACGGCCAATCGGACGCGTTCGCGAATTATAGGCCTTGCCACTGGTCAGCTGCTGCCATCGAAGGCCGGTTGGAAAATCTAGCCTTCGGACCTTGTCCCGCGCGCGCGGTTCGTGAAATGGATTGTGCAGACACTTGGACGCCAGGAGCTAAATTCAATCAGCGCGCTCGCTAGAACCCGGCAGGCGTCACGACGCTGAAACACCTGCATTGCCAAATCACTAGGCACGCGATTAATCTGCACGGCTTACTGCGCCTGCCGCCTGCCGCCTGCCGAGTTGAGCATTGCACTTCCAGTACCGCAGGATGCGCCCGGCCATCGTCACTGCGTCGTTTGCGTCGAGGTGCTGGTGCTAGTTGCGAAAAGACGAAACAGTTTCGATACATCCATGCCCCAGATACCAGGGAAACACGTCCATATGCGCTTTTTTTCAATCCTGTTCCTTTGCCTTGCCTGTTTGCCCGTGGCCGCACTTGCGCAGCCAGTGCCTTCGGCCGGCGCCGGCTTTGTGGTCGAGCAGACCTATTGGGTCAAGCCGGGCAAGGAGACGCACTTCATCAGCTTGTTCAAGAAGATCCGGGTGCCATTGCTGCAAGCCGCGATCAAGGACGGCAGCGTGTTGTGGATGCGCCTGTCCAAGCCGCAATTCAACGCCAGCAATGAACAATGGGATTTGCGGGTCACCGTCGCCTGGCGTGACGCAGACAGCGCCATGGAGCCCATTCCCAAGGCTGGCGCACAGGACACGCATCGACTGGCCATGGAACAGCAGATCATGGAGGAATTGATTGTGGAGCGTACCGACATACCGGTTCAGGAGTGGGGCGGGCCGTGAGGCAGTCAGGCCGCGTCACTTCGATGCGCTTTGCAGACGGCGCGTGCACCGTGGTGCAGTGCCGTTTGCCTGTCACCGCTTAGCCCATTAGGCTGTTTTTGGTTCCGTTGACACTGGCCGGGCCGCACTCCATCGACGACCCCCAGAGCTCCCATGACTGCCAGCACCCCGTTGCTTGTCACCTTCACCGCCTACCTGCTGGTGATGATCGGCATCGGCTTCATGGCCTGGCGCCGCACCCGCACTTTCGATGACTACATTTTGGGCGGTCGTTCGCTGGGCAGCTATGTCACCGCGTTGGCGGCTGGTGCTTCGGACATGAGTGGCTGGCTGATGATGGGCTTGCCTGGTGCGCTGTACCTGAGTGGCGCCTCCGAAGCCTGGATTGCGATAGGCCTGGTCATGGGCGCGTGGTGCAACTGGAAGTACGTGGCCGGCCCGTTGCGCGTCTACACCGAGCAGACCCGCAACGCGCTGACCCTGCCGGATTACTTCACCCATCGCTTCGCCGATGAAAGCCACCTGCTGCGGATCCTGTCGGCGCTGGTGATCCTGGTGTTCTTCGCGATCTATTGCGCATCGGGCATCGTCGCCGGCGCGCGCCTGTTCGAGAGCATGTTCGGTCTGCCCTATGCACAGGCCATGTTCTGGGGCGCGGTGGTCACCATTGCCTACACCTTCATCGGTGGCTTCCTGGCAGTGAGCTGGACCGACACCGTGCAGGCCACGCTGATGATTTTCGCGCTGCTGCTGGTGCCCGTGTTCACGGTCATCGGCGTGGGCGGGCTGGTGCCCGCCATGGGCCTGATTGAACAGGTTGATCCGGCCCGCCTGCAGTGGCTGGGCACAGGCGGCGTAGTCGCGATCATTTCCTCGCTGGCTTGGGGACTGGGCTATTTCGGGCAACCGCATGTGCTGGCCCGCTTCATGGCCGCTGACAATCTGGCCACCATTCCGCGCGCGCGCCGTATCGGCATGACCTGGATGATCCTGTGTCTGCTGGGTGCGTTGGCAACCGGCTTTTTCGGCATTGCCTGGTTTGCTGCCAATCCCCAACTGGCCGGCCCGGTCAATGCAAATCCCGAGCGTGTGTTCATCTCGCTGTCCGAGCTGTTGTTCAACCCGTGGGTGGCCGGCGTGCTGCTGTCGGCGATCCTCGCCTCGATCATGAGCACGCTGTCGGCGCAGTTGCTGGTCTGCTCCAGCGCACTCACCGAGGATTTCTATCGGGGTTTCCTGCGTCCCAAAGCAGGCCATGCGGAACTGGTCTGGA
>JBDSUI010000176.1:0-15996 GCA_039927795.1 Pseudoxanthomonas sp. | reverse complement strand
ACATTGATCTCGACCACCTGGTTGAACGCGGACGTATCGACCAGCACGCTGGGCTGCTGCGTGGCCAGATAGCCACCGGTGTAGCTCATGCCACCGCCGCGGGCGATGATCGCCACCCCGGCATCGGTGAGTTCCTTTACCGCCGCGGCAAGCTGCGCAGCGTCGGCCGGGCGCAGCACGGCCAGCAGGGGCTGACCCTGCGAATAGACATCCGTGGCGAAGTAATCCAGTTCGGTGGGATCAGTAACGACACGCTGACCCCAACGGGATTGCAGGGCGGCAATAACGGCCTGGGCGGTGGAAGCTTCGGTACTCATGGGGGAAATCCTTGTTGGGTTCAGGCAAGCAGGGCGGCGGCGCGGCCCTGGTAATCGGATTGGGAGTCAGCCACCACCCGCAGCGGCACCGGCAACGCGCGCAGGCGCTGGGCCAGATCGGCGGGCGTGGCATCACGCAGCAATTCATGCAGACGATCGCTCAAGCGCAGCAGTTCGACCACATTGTCGTGTACGTGGGCCGGGGCCGGGGCGTCGACGCGGCGGCGCGCGGCAGCACCGGGCGACATCCACGGCCATAGCAGGTGGCGCTCGCGCTCCCACTGCCAGGCATCGCACAGATAGCCGCCGGCACGGTCGACCACGGTGGTCGGCAGGCCGGCCAGCAGCAGAGCCTGCTCGTCGGCGGTGAGCAGCCACGGCGCCTGCAGGATCACCTCGCGGATGCGCGAACCCAGCGCTTCGACCAGCGCCGGCACGTAGCCGGCGGCGGCGCCATGCGCTTCGAGCACGATCGGCAAGCTGCCGGGCACGCTGTCGATGGCGGCGCACAGCGCGCCGACCATCGTGGCCACGTCCAGGGCGGCATCCATTTCGCTGGAGGCGCCATGCCCGGGCAGGTCGGGCAGCAGCCACGCGGCCGTGCCCGCATCGATCTGCGCCGGCGTGGACGGGCGGGTACCGGGCGCATGCAGGCGCACCTGCAACACCCCTTCGCCGGGGCGGTGCCAGCTGGCGATATCACCGGCGGCCGTGGCCACGATATGGCGGCTCCAGCCAGTGCCGGCCGTTGCGGTGGCCGCCGGCATGTTGAAGCCGGCCTCGTCCGCCAGCGCCGCGCCCAGCCACTGTTCCATGTTGGCCTGCATCGCCGGGATGCCGTTGCGCTCTTCCACCAGGGCCACGTGGGCCGGCAGGTTCTGCAACCGCGGCATGTGCGCCAGCAGCGGATCACCGTGGCGGAACACCATCCACGCCGGCATCTGCAGCTCGCTGACCCAGTGGTGATCGTTGTGGCGGAACGCGGCGGCGTAACCGGCACGGTAGGTATCGCCCACATCCAGCACGTCCATCACCGCCTCGCGGGTGCTGTCGATGGTCTGCGGCGGAATCAACATGGCCGCTTCGGCGCGCCCGTCGTACCACGGGAAGAAATACTTCTGTTCGCGCATGCGCGACCACAGCCAGCGCAGGTGCGAGCCGTCCCACATCGGCACGAACGGCGGCAGATAGGCCTCGCCGTATTGCGCGCTTTCCTGCGGGGTGAAGGCGGCATAGCCGTCCACCACCAGCGCACTGACCCGCTGCGGATTGGCCCATGCCAGCCAGGTGGCGATCAGGCCGCCGGTATGCATGCCGAACACCGCAAAGCGCTGCAGGCCCAGGGCATCGGCAAATTCCAGCGTGGCCTGGCCGAATTCGGCAATGGTCATCGGGTTGCCTTGCAGCGCATCGGAATAACCGAAGCCCGGGGTATCGGGCGCGATCACGGTGTAGCGGTCGGCGAAGCGCTCGATCATCTGCAACCACATGCGCGAGTTCTGCGGCGACTGGTGAATCAACAGCAGCACTGGGCCGCTGCCGGCATAGCGGAAGTGCACCTGACGGCCACCGACTGAAACGAATTTGCGGGAAATTCCACTCATGGCAATGCTTCTCCAATCTGTACGAGTGCCTTGCCGAGGTTGTCGCCACGCAGCAGGCCGATGAAGGCGCCTGGCGCCTGCTGCAGGCCGACATGCAGTTCTTCGCGGTAACGCAGGGTGCCAGCGCCGATCATGGCGGCCAGTTCGGCCTGGCATTGCGCGAAGTCCTGCAGGTGGTCATACACGACCAGCCCCTGCATGCGCGCGCGCGCGCCGATCACCGGACCCAGGTTCGGCCCGGCCGGGCGCTCGCTGCGGTTGTACTGGTCGCTCAGGCCGCACAGGACCACCCGCGCCCTGAGCCGCAGGATCGACAGCGCCGCTTCCAGCACCGCGCCGCCCACATTGTCGAAATAGATATCGATGCCGTCCGGGCAGGCACTGCGCAGGTCCTCCCGGAAGCTCGCACTGCGGTAGCCGACACAGGCATCGAAACCGAATTCCTCCACCACGATGCGCTGCTTGGCCTCGCTGCTGGTAATGCCGACCACCCGGCAGCCGGCGGCCTTGGCCAGTTGCCCGACTACGCTGCCCACAGCACCGGCGGCGGTCGACACCAGCACAGTCTCCCCGGCTTGCGGCTGGGCAATGCGCTTCATTCCGGCCCAGGCGGTAAGCCCGGGAATGCCCAATACTCCCAGCGCGGTGCTGGGCGGTGCCAGCGCCGGGTCGACCCGGCGCAGTGTCGCCGGCCTGGCCACCGCGTACTCGCACCAGCCGGTCTCGCCGACCACCCAGGTGCCAGGCACGAATGTTTTGTCGTCGCCACCGACCACCTGGGCCAGCCCCATGCCCGGCACGATGGTGCCCAGCGCGGGCTGCGGCACCACGTAGCGTCCGGCCAGCAGCGGGCGCAGGTAGGGGTCCAGCGACAAGATGTGGGTGCGCAGCAGCAGCTCCCCACCGGCAGGCACCGGCAACGGTCGCCGGGTCAGCCCAAAGTCGGTGGCCTGCGGCATGCCCTGGGGCAGGCGCAGCAGCTGTATGGCCTGCTGGGTGTCGGGTAATGCCATCGCGGACTCCGGGATCTCTACAGGGGGGCAGGCGTCGGAACGTCGGTGCCCGGACCCTTCGCAACGTTCAGCGTATGGCGCACAACGCTTGCGGTCAATGATTGTCCGGACATTTGCCGAGGTGCGGCATTCCGTGCGCATCCTGCCTCCAGCGCTGCCGCCTGCCGCCGTGAATGGCGGGCGTCGAGCGCTGCCCGCACCACGTCACCGGGGGGGCAGCACGCGCGCCCTCGCAACGGCGTGCTGGCGCCCGCTTGCCGCGCGTCAGCGGCGGCCGCTGCGCCCGGGCGGCACTCAGTCACTGTGCAGTTCGGCCACGAAATCATAGGCGTCGCCGCGATAGAACGAACGCGTGGACTCCACCACCCGGCCGTCGGCCAGGAAGGCCCGGCGTTCGATCAGCAGGCCGGGGCTGCCGGTGGGCAGCTGCAGCAGGCGCGCGGTTTCCGCATCCAGTGCCACCGCACGCAGGTGCTGCAGCGCGCGTACCGGCCGATTGCCATGCGGCTGCAGTGCTTCGTACAGCGAATCGACCACGCTCATGGGATCAGGCAACAGCGCATGCGGCACCAGCGTGCGCTCGACCGCCAGCGGCGAGTCGCCGCCGTAGCGCACCCGATGGATGCGGACCACGCCGCTGCCCGGGGACAGGTTCAGCGCCATCGCTTCCGCGGGGGTGACTTCACCCGCGCAGCGCTCGAAAAATTCAGACCGCGGGTCGAGTCCGCGTTCGCGCAGGTCGTCGGTGAAACTGGTCAGCCGCGAGAACGAACGCTGGATGCGCTCGGCCACGAAACTGCCGGCGCCGTGGCGCTGGGTCAGCAGACCGGCCTCGACCAGGCCAGACAGCGCGCGGCGCACGGTGACCCGCGAAAGCGTTAGCTGGGCGCACAGGTCGCGCTCGCTGGGCAGGGCTTGGCCCGGCTGCAGCACGCCGCTTTCGATCAGGTTCTGCACGGCCTTGCGCAGGCGCGCATAGGCAAGGCTGCGGGTGGTATCGGCCGCGCCAAGGCGCCGGTATTCAACAGTAAGGGGTGATGACATGGCGGAAAAATACCAGTGAGGTACCACTTACGCAAGTCTGGTCAGCAATCACCGACGATCAAGGACGTAGATAGCCACCTTGGTACTTCGGTGGTATTTTCCATGCTCACGCCACCGGCCCAGCAAGAGCGCTGACTTGACTGCCAAGACTGTTCCTGTCGACACCTTCGACCTGGTTATATTTGGTGGTACCGGCGACCTGGCGCTGCGCAAGCTGCTGCCGGGCCTGTTCCGGCGCTACGCCGACGGACAGATTCCAGAGGACAGCCGTGTGGTCGGCGTGGCCCGCGACAGCCTGTCCGATGAGGACTACCGGGGCCGGGTCAGCGAGGCACTGGCGCCGCTGATCAGCGCCCAGCCGGCGCTTGCGGCCAGGCTGGCACCGTTCCTGCAGAAGCTGCACTACAACGCGCTGGATGCCACGAAGGACGAAGGCTGGCAGGATTTCGCCGACCAGCTGCTGACCCGGGGTGAACGCATCCGCGTGTTCTACCTGTCCACCGGTCCGGGCCTGTTCGTGGATCTCTGCAACCGGCTCAAGGCCCACGGCCTCAACGGCGGCCAGTCGCGGGTGGTGATAGAAAAACCCATAGGCAAGGACTCGGCCAGCGCTGCCCGCATCAACGACGCGGTCGGCAGCGCGTTTGCGGAAAGGCAGATCTTCCGCATCGACCATTACCTGGGCAAGGAAACGGTGCAGAACCTGATGGCGCTGCGCTTTGCCAACATCCTGTTCGAGCCCCTGTGGAATTCCAACTACATCGATCACGTGCAGATCACCGTGGCCGAAACCGTGGGCCTGGAAAAACGCGCCGGCTACTACGACACCTCCGGCGCCTTGCGCGACATGGTCCAGAATCACCTGCTGCAGTTGCTGTGCATGGTCTCGATGGAGGCGCCGTCGGCCATGCAGGCCGACGCGGTGCGCGACGAAAAGCTGAAGGTGCTGCGCTCGCTGCGCCCGATCACCCGCGCCGACGCCGCCGCCCTGACCGTGCGCGGCCAGTACCGCGCCGGGGCCAGCAATGGCGACGCGGTGCCCGGCTACGTGGAGGAACTGGCCGCGCTGGAACCCGGCCGCACCGAGTCGCGCACCGAAACCTTCGTGGCCCTGAAAGCCGAAGTCGACAACTGGCGCTGGGCCGGGGTGCCGTTCTACTTGCGCACCGGCAAGCGCCTGGCCGAGCGCGTCTCGGAAATAGTCATCGCCTTCCGCCACGTGCCGCATTCGATCTTCGAACACAGCGCCGGCCCGGTGATGGCCAACAACCTGGTCCTGCGCCTGCAGCCGGACGAAGGCGTAAGCTGTGGCTGATGATCAAGGACCCCGGCCCAGGCGGGCTGCGCCTGCAGCACGTGCCGCTGGACATGAGTTTTGCCGAAGCCTTTGGCGTGCACCAGCCCGAAGCGTACGAGCGCCTGCTGATGGATGTGGTGCGTGGCAATCCCACCCTGTTCATGCGCCGCGACGAAGTAGAGGCGGCCTGGACGTGGATCGATCCGATTCTGGCCGCTTGGGACAGCGTGCGCGACTCGCCCAGGCACTACACCGCTGGCTCCTGGGGCCCGGGCGCGGCCGTGGCCCTGATCGAGCGTGACGGGCGTACCTGGCACGAGGACGCGGCGCAGTGATTGGACCCTGTCGCCACGCGCCCTGGCGCCGCCCGCCCTGCCGCCGCCCGGTATTGCCTGGGTCTGGCCGCCCGCGATGAGTCCGACCGGCCTGCCTTCGCTACTGGCCATGCACGCCTTCGCTGACAGCCAGGCGCTGGCCGAGGCGCTGGCCCAGGCCGTCGCCGATAACCTGCGGGCCGCGCAGCGGGAACGCAGCAGCGCCAGCCTGGCCCTGTCCGGTGGCAACACGCCCAGGGCCTTCATGCAGGCGCTGGCGCTGCAGCCGCTGGACTGGTCACGGGTGCTGGTCACTTTGGTCGACGAGCGCTGGGTGCCTGAATCCAGCCCGCGTTCCAACGCCGCGCTGGTCAAGACCAACCTGCTGCACGGCTCCGCTGGCCTGGCCACATTCATCCCGCTATATCGCGCCCTGCCGGCGCCGGAAGAGGCCCTGGAGGACATCGAACGCGCCCTGCGCCGCCTGCCCCTGCCCTTCGATGCACTGGTCCTGGGCATGGGCCACGATGGCCATACCGCCTCGTTTTTCCCCGGCGGTGATCGCCTGGCGCAAGCGCTGGACCCGGCCGGCACGAAGCTGGTCCTGCCGATGCGCGCGCCCGATGCGGGCGAGCCCCGCATTACCCTGACCCTGCCGCCGATCCTCGCCGCGCGCCACCGCTACCTGCATATCGAAGGCACGGACAAGCGCGAAGTGCTGCGCCAGGCCATGGCCGACGAGGGTGACGGCCACACCTATCCGATCCGTTCGGTGCTGGCGCCGGCCGCGTCCCCGCTGCGGATTTACTGGACGGCTTGAGGCATGCCCACCCGCCCTGCTTATAATGGAGTCACTCTCTGGGGCGTCTGCGCCCGGATTCGTCCCTCGACACCGCATGCGGCAGCGCCGGGATCCCTGTTTTTCGTAGCCAAGCACGGCTCTGGTCGTGCTGCCAAAGGTGGAAAGTGCGTAACTACGACCTCCAATTCCTGAAACACTTCTCCATGATCCTCGGCTTCCTGATCCTGGTGACCCTGGGCCTGATTGCCGGTGCGTTCTACCTGCATGGCAGCATCCCGCCCGAAATATCGCCGGTCGCCCAGCGCAAGACCGAGGCGCGCATCGCGCCGGCGGGCGCCGTGTATGCCGGCGCGACCGGTGCGGCGGCACAGGCAGCAGCGCAGGCCAGCGCACTGGCGTCGGCGTCCTCCCAGGAAGCCTACGGCGGCACCAAGGATGGCGGCGTGGTCTACCAGAACCTGTGCGGTGCCTGCCACACCAGCGGCGTTGGCAAAGCGCCAATGCTGGTGGCTTCAGGCATAGGCGCGCGCGCGGCCAAGGGCAAGGAAACGCTGTACAAGCACGCCATCGAGGGCTTTGCCGGTCCCGATGGCGGCATCATGCCGCCCAAGGGGGGCAACCCGGCGCTGACCGAGGAACAGATCCACGCAACCGTCGACTGGATGCTGGCCAACGTGAAGTAAGCTTCGGCCTGGCCGTCGCACGCAACGCCGCCTTCGGGCGGCGTTTTGCGTTTCAGCCTGTCGTTTTCCACCCGACCCCGGAGTCGTGCATGTCCGTGTCCCGTTTCCATGCCTCGCTGGTGCTTGGGCTGCTCTGCACCTGCGCGGTTGCCTCCGGCTATGCGGAGGTCAAGCGCAGCGTGATCACTATCGGGCGCGCGCAGGGACGTGGCGATCGCAGCCCGCTGGAAGGCCAGCAGGTCATCGTGCAGGGTGTGATCACCGGCCAGTTCACCGATGGCCTGGGTGGCTTCTTCCTGCAGGATGCCGGCGACGGGGATGGCGGCACCTCCGATGGGCTGTTCGTGGTGCCGGCCAAGACGCTTAAAACCAGGCTGCGGTCCGGCGATGCGGTGCGCGTGCAGGGTCGAATATTCGAGGATGCCGGCGACGGCAAGGCCGGCACCCTGACCACGCTGCGCGCCGAGCGTATTGATCGGGTGAAGCTGGCCGCGCCGCGGCCCACCGTTCTCAGCGGGCCGCCGGAACGCTGGGAAATCTACGAAGGCATGCAGGTGTGGATCCAGGCGCCTCTGAGCCTTAACGGCAGTGATGCACGCTATGCCGAAACCCAGGCCAGTTTCGGTGGTCGCCTGTGGACGCCGACCGAGATCGCCGCGCCCCGTAGCGATCGCATGCGCGAAGTCGAGACCTTCAACGCACGCCGCCGGCTGCTGCTGGATGACGCCAGCAACCGCCGCGATCCGCCCGCCTTTGCCTACCTGCCGGCCGGCGTGCCGCGCAGTGGCAGTGTGGCCAGCGGTGCCCAGGGCATCGTCGACCAGCGCCACGGCAGCTATCGCCTGCAGCTGACCGCGCCGCTGGAAGTGAAGCTGGCGCTGCGTCCGGCCGCGCCGAAAGTTGCCGGCAAGCTACGGGTAGCGGTGTTCAACCTGGAGAACCTGTTCAATGGCGATGGCCGCGGCGCTGGCTTCCCGACCCCGCGCGGCGCGCGCACGCCGGTGCAGCTGCAGGCGCAGACCGACAAGCTGGTGGCCACGCTGAAGGCGCTGGATGCCGATGTGGCCGCGCTGATGGAACTGGAAAACGATGGCTACGGCCCGCAGTCCAGCCTGGCCCAGTTCGTGGACGCGCTGAACGCCGATGGCAGCGACTGGCGCTTCGTCGATGCGCAGCAGGGTCCGGGCGGCGACGAGATCCGGGTCGGACTGATCTATCGCAAGGGCCGCATTACCCCGGTCGGCAAGCCGGCGGTGCTGGAGGGCGGTCCATTTGGCAACCGCAGCCGGGTGCCGCTGGCCCAGGCTTTCCGCCGTGGCAAGGGCGGCCAGGTCTTCGTGGTCGTGGCCAACCACTTCAAATCCAAGGGCTGCTCCGAGGCCACCGGCGCAGACGCCGACCAGCGCGATGGCCAGGGCTGCTGGAACGCCTTGCGGGTGGAGTCGGCGCAGCGCCTGCACGCCTGGCTGCAGACCGATCCCACCGGCCAGCGCGCCGACAAGACCCTGGTGGTTGGCGACTACAACGCCTACGCCATGGAAGACCCGCTGCGCACGCTGCGCGAACGCGGCTGGAAAGACGCCTTCACTGTGGCCAAGGTGGCCCAGCCTTACAGCTATCTCTATGGCGGCATGCTGGGGCGGCTGGACCATGCGCTGCTCAGCCCGGCCCTGGCCAGGCGCCTGCGCGGTGCGGCCGAGTGGCATAGCAACGCCGACGAACCCGCAGGCGCGGGCTACGCCGGCAGCGCTGTGGCCGGGCCGTGGCGCAGTTCGGACCACGACCCGATGCTGCTGGGCTTCGATCTGTAGGGCCTTGGCCGAGCCGCGCCAGGGCGCGGCGCTATCATGGCCGCATGAGCACCCCCGCCTTTCCCGACGCCTCCGCCACCCTGCTGCTGCCCGGCCCCGTCGGTGCGCTGGAACTGGCGGTGGACTTGCCCGACGCCGACCCCACGCCACTGCCGCTGACCGTGGTGCTCTGCCACCCGCTGTCCACCGAAGGCGGCAGCCTCAACAACAAGGTCGTGACCATGGCCGCGCGCAGCCTGCGCGAGCTGGGCGCGCGAAGCGTGCGGTTCAATTTCCGTGGCGTGGGCAAGTCGGAAGGCAAGTTTGACCACGGTGAAGGCGAGCAGCAGGACTTGATGGCGGTGGTGAACTGGGTGCGCCAGCAGCGCCCCAATGACGACCTGTGGTTGGCCGGTTTCAGTTTCGGCGCCTATGTGTCGCTACGCGCCTGCGCGGCGGTGCAGCCCGAGGGCCTGATCTCGATCGCACCGCCGGCCGGACGCTGGGACTTCGCCCGCATCGCGCCGGTGGCCTGTCCGTGGCTGCTGATCCAGGGCGAGAACGACGAGATTGTCGACCCGCAGGCGGTCTACAACTGGGTCGACACGCTCAAACGCAAACCCGAGCTGGTGCGCATGCCCGACACCACCCATTTCTTCCATCGCAAACTCATCGACCTGCGCGGCGCGCTGCAGCACGGCGTCAAGCACTGGTTGCCCATCGCGTGAGCGCCGCGACGGTCCACCCCACGCCCTCGCAGGCTTATGCGCAGGGCGCGGAACGCGGCGACTGGCAGAACGACCCGGCCCAGCACGCAACCCTGCGCGAACTGGACCGCATCCACGGCGAACTGCTGGAAGCCTCGGACACAGGCTGGCGGGAAAAGCTTTCCTTCTGGAAGAAGCCCGAGCCGGTGCGCGGCCTGTACCTGTGGGGTGGCGTAGGCCGTGGCAAGACCTTTCTGGTGGATCTGTTTTACGACGGCCTGCCGATCCAGCAGAAGTACCGCACCCATTTCCACCGCTTCATGCGCGGCGTGCACGAACGCCTGCACGAACATGCCGGGCAGAGCGATCCACTGGCGAAAATCGTGGAGCAATGGCGCGATGAATTGCGCGTGCTGGTGCTGGACGAGTTCTTCGTCACCGATATTGGCGATGCGATGTTGCTGGGCCGCTTGCTGGAACGCATGTTCGCCGAGGGCGTAACCCTGGTCACCACCTCGAACACCGCGCCGCAAAATCTGTACCTGCATGGCCTGCAACGCGAAAGCTTCCTGCCCGCCATCGCCCTGCTGCAGCACCATTGCGTCACCGTGCACGCCGAAGGCGAAGAGGACTATCGCCTGCGCGCCCTGACGCGTTCACCGGTGTATCGCACCCCGCTGGATGCAGGCTCTGACGATTGGCTGGGTGAACGCTGGTCCGAGCTGAGCGGGCTGGCCGGGAAGCACGGCAACATCGAGATCGAATCGCGCAGGATTCCGGTGCGCGGTCGTGGCAAGAGTATTGTCTGGTTCGATTTTTCCGCCTTATGCGAAGGCCCGCGCGGCACCAGCGACTACATTGAAGTCGCACGCGAGTTCAACACGGTGCTGCTGGGCGGCATCCCCGCCTTCAACCGCCACAACGAAGACGCCGCACGCCGTTTCGTCAACCTGATCGACGAGCTGTACGACCGCCAGGTCAACCTGGTCTGCACCGCCACCACCCTGCCCACCGACCTGTATTCGGGAACACGCCTGCAGGGCGCCTTCGAACGCACCGCCTCGCGACTGATCGAGATGCAGAGTGCGGACTACCTGGCTTCGCAACACAAGGCCTGACGTTCGGCGATGCGAGACGACTGGCTGCTTCTGCAGCACCCAGCGAGATCATCATGCCCAACTAGTCTTCATGCTGGTGCGTACATGCCAGGGGAAGCCGATGGCAGCTGGCCTACGAATTCACTTTCGTCTATCTGAAAATATACACATGGCTCGCCCGGCACTACGCGACCATCTGTACCCATGGACTGCGTGTGTCATCGGAAAGCATTTCGGAAACAACCGCGGGTGAGCTCATGCCAGCTTCGTTGTGGCGTTTTCCATTGCCCTGAATCTGCCACACCTGATTGCCTGGCAGCGCCATCCCCGTGCACAGCGTTCTCACATGGATGTACCGGTGCCGGTTCCGAAGCAGCCCGTGGCTTCAATCCACCAGTTCGAAGCGGATCTGCCGGGTCACCGGATCGGCTTCAAGCAGCCGGACGTTGACCTGCTCGCCAAGCGGCAAGGCATGATCGCTGGCCACCCGGGCCAGGATCGCCGCCTCGCGCAACATGACCTCGCCCTGGCGGGAATCCTTCTGATCAATCTCGATGATCGCGCCTACAAAAACTTCCCCGACCCGCGAGGCCAGCGCCGCCGCTTCGGCCAGATCGAGCATGGCGTTCTCGTAGCGACGCGCACGACGCGCGGAATCCTGCATCGTCGCCGGCAAGGCCGGCAGCGCGTCCAGCACCCATTGCGGCACCGGCGTGCCAGCGCACAAAGCCACGCAGGTTTCGCCGGTGTAGCGGTCGACCAGCCGGCGCAACGGTGCGGTGACGTGGGTGTACTGCGCGGCGAGTGCCGAATGTTGCGAGTGTTGCGGCACGCTGCCGTGGAAGGCCACGTAACCGGCGCCGCGCAGCACGGCGGTGCAGGCGGTCATCATCGCCACGTCGCGCGGATTGGCCGGATCCAGCGAACGGATGAAATCCGGATAGCTGCGCGATGGCGGCCAGTCGATGCCGAGTGCGTGCGCGGTGCGATGCAGGCGCGCGAGGTCACGCGGATCAGCATCGGGAAGCGTGCGCAGCAGCCCCACACCGTGCTCCACCATCAGGTGCGCGGCGGCCATGCCGGTCAGCAGTGAAATCTGTTCGTTCCAGTCCTCGACCGGGTGCCGGGCGCGGAATTCCAGCGTCCAGTGGCCATCCTCCACGCGGATCTCCTGCTCCGGTAGCGGCAAGCTCACACCGCCACGTTGGCGTTCGCGCTGCTTGCGCAATTGGCCGATCTCGCGCAGCACTGCCCACATGGGCCCGGCCGTGCCGTTGTCTATCAGCTGCTGGACGCCGGCATAGTCCAGCTTGGCCCGGCTCCTGATCCGCGCGCGACGCACGTCGACCGCGATGCCTTCGCCTTTGGCGTCGAGTTCAATGGTCCACAGCAAGGCCGGGCGCACCTGGCCTGGCAGCAAGGACGCCGCGTGTTCGGACAGCGCCTTCGGATGTAGCGGAATCTTGGCGTCGGCGCCATACAGGGTTTCGCCGCGGCGATGGGCTTCCAGGTCGATCACATCGCCGGCGGTGACAAAGGCGGCCACATCGGCAATGGCGTAATGCACGCGATAGCCCTCACCACGGCGCTCGACAAACATGGCCTGGTCCAGGTCCATCGCCTCGGGTGGATCGATGGTCACCAGCTCAATGTCGGTGCGGTCGTGATCGGGCCAGCGCGGGTTGGCCGCAGCGGCAGCGGCGGCCTGTTCGACCTGCGTCGGAAATTCCGCAGGCAGATCGAGCTCGCGTTGCAGGCTGGCGATGCCGCGGGCCAGTGCGCCGGCGTGTGGCGTACGCAGGCGCAGGCGCCGGGTGGTTGTCATTGTGGGTTCCAGTACAAGAGTCTGCTTCGATTCTAGTCGCAGCGCTTTTGCCATGGTCGCCGACGGCCGCAATGCGGGTCGGCCGGCGCGCAGTCCGGTTCCACGGCGCCGGCCCCGTCCTTGCTGGCGTGAAACGCGGACACACGTGCGGGGGTCCGGACCAGGCGAGGGCGGTTGGCGCATTATTTCCATATATAGCGTTGACGTATGGGTGCGACCCCATTATGTTGTGGTCGTCGGTTTCACTGGCATGCGCCAGTGGATGAAAAGGGAAGCCGGTTTGAATCCGGCACTGCCCCGCAGCGGTATGTGGAAACGAACCTGTCATGGCACTGGGGCAACGGCTCTGGGAAGCGACGGGCTAGGAGAAGCAGGAAAGAGGAACGAGTAGTGAGGAACGAGTAAAAGCAGGCACACCCGCGCTTTCACTCTTTCCTCGTTCCTCAGCACTCGTTCCTCGCCTCAAGTCCACGAGTCCGAAGACCTGCCGACAGCCGCGCGATGCACACCGCGCGGTGCCGGCCGTGCAATCTCCGGGGGGAGAAAGGCGGGTGATGCAAGCCACGGTGACGTCTGTCGCGGTGCCTGCGACGCCGCTTTCCCATCCTGTCATGCACAAGGCCTGCGCTGCCTGCGAGGGACAGGCCGCTGCGTGCATCACGATGGGAGACAGCCAGTGACACAGCCCGACCACGCGTTCGCCGAAGCCAGCGACGACACTTCTTTCCTGCTCACCCCGCCGCCAACGGCCACGGCGATGAGCGTGACCAAGCGCAATGGCAGCCGGGAGCCGGTGGACCTCAACAAGATCGTGCGCGCCGTGCAGCGCAACTGCGAAGGCCTGTATGCGGTGGACCCGATGCGCGTGGCCACGCGCACCATCAGCGGCCTGTACGACGGCGCCACCACGCGCGAACTGGATGAGCTTTCGATCCGCACCGCCGCGCTGCTGACCGCCGAGGAACCCGAATACAGCCGCCTGGCCGCGCGCCTGCTGGCCGACACCATCACCAAGGAAGTGACCGGGCAGGAGATCCACGCATTCTCGCAGTCCATCCAGCGTGGCTTCGATGTCGGTTTGATCAACGACCGACTGCTGGACTTTGTGCAGACCAACGCGCGCAAGTTGAACGATGCACTGGACTCCACGCTGGACCGGCGCTTCGACTACTTCGGCCTGCGTACCTTGTACGACCGCTACCTGTTGCGCCATCCGCACACGCGCAAGGTCATCGAGACGCCGCAGCAGTTTTTCCTGCGCATTGCCTGCGCGCTGAGCGAGGACGTGCCCGAGGCGCTGGCGCTCTACCGGCGCATGGGCAATCTGGATTACCTGCCCAGCTCACCCACCCTGTTCAATGCCGGCACCACCCACGAACAACTGTCGAGCTGCTTCCTGCTTGATTCTCCCCTGGATTCGCTGGAATCGATCTACCAGAAGTACGGCGATATCGCCCAGCTGTCCAAGTTCAGCGGTGGCATCGGTGTCAGCTTTACCCGCGTGCGTTCGCGTGGCTCGTTGATCAAGTCCACCAACGGTCATTCCAATGGCATCGTGCCGTGGTTGAAGACGCTGGATTCGTCGGTGGCGGCAGTCAACCAGGGCGGCAAGCGCAAGGGCGCGGCCTGCGTATACCTGGAGCCATGGCATGCCGACGTGGAGGAATTCCTGGAGTTGCGTGACAACACCGGTGACGAAGCACGGCGCACCCACAATCTGAATCTTGCCAACTGGATACCCGACCTTTTCATGCAACGCGTGGAAGCCGACGCCGACTGGTCGCTGTTCGATCCGCGCGTGGTGCCGGAGTTCACCGACCTGTTCGGGGCCGATTTCGAACGCGCCTACGCACAGGCCGAGTCGCAGGGCAAGGCCATGAAGTCGATCAAGGCCCGCGAGCTGTACGGGCGGATGATGCGCACCCTGGCCCAGACCGGCAACGGCTGGATGACCTTCAAGGACAAGTGCAACCGCGCCAGCAACCAGACGGCCAAAGCCGGCAACGTCATCCACCTGTCCAACCTGTGCACCGAAATCCTGGAAGTCACTTCGGCCGAGGAAACCGCGGTATGCAACCTGGGGTCGATCAACCTCAGCCACCACCTGGACGAAGACACCGTGTTCGACTTCGACAAGCTGGCCGAGACCGTGCGCCTGGCCGTACGCCAGCTGGACCGGGTGATCGATCTGAATTTCTACCCCATTGAAACCGCGCGCCGCGGCAATCTGCGCTGGCGCCCGGTCGGCCTGGGCGTGATGGGCCTGCAGGACGTGTTCTTCAAGTTGCGCCTGCCGTTCGACAGCGCGGAGGCGCGCGCACTGTCGGCGAAGATCGCCGAAACGATTTATTACCACGCGCTGGAAACCTCGGTGGAACTGGCCGAAGAACGCGGCCGCCATCCTTCGTTCAGTGATACGCGCGCGGCGGCGGGCGAGCTGCAGTTCGACGCCTGGGGCATCGTGCCCGAAGATCATGACCGCTGGGAAACGCTGCGCGGTCGCATCATCGAAAGCGGCCTGCGCAATTCGTTGCTGATCGCCATTGCGCCCACGGCGACCATCGCCTCCATTGCCGGCTGCTACGAATGCGTGGAGCCACAGACCAGCAACCTGTTCAAGCGCGAGACGCTGTCGGGCGATTTCCTGCAGATCAACCGCTATCTGGTGGTCGAGCTGAAGAAGCTGGGCATGTGGACGCCGGAAGTGCGCGACGAGATCAAGCAGGCCGAAGGCTCGGTCCAGAACGTGGCGCGCATTCCCGAGGCGCTGCGCAACATTTACCGCACCACCTGGGAAGTGCCGATGCGTTCGCTGATCGACATGGCCGCCGACCGCGGCGCCTTCATCGACCAGTCTGCTTCGCTGAACCTGTTCATGGAAAGCCCGAACATCGGCGCCATGTCATCCATGTACATGTACGCGTGGAAGCAGGGCATCAAGACGACGTATTACCTGCGTTCGCGACCGGCGACGAAGATTGCCAAGACCACGCTGGGAAATGCCACCACCGAAGTGCCAACGCCTGCGTACACGCCGGTGGAGGCGGTAAGTTGCTCGCTGGAGAACCCGGAGAGTTGCGAGGCGTGCCAGTAGCAGCTATGCGCCCCCTCCCCCGCGTGCGGGGGAGGGCTGGGGTGGGGGCTGGCCGAAGTTGCTGGTAGCAGGTTTCCATGCAACGGCCCGAAGCCCTCTGCGCATGTCCCTGGTTCAACGCGAACGAGCGCTATCCCACTCCGTTTCCCCCATCCCAACCTTCCCCCGCGTGCGGGGGAAGGGGCCCATCACGAGAATCCCATGTCCACCGACAACTCCCAACTGCTCCTCGCTCCCGGCTTCGAACTGACCCTGCGCCCGATGCGCTACCCGCAGTTCTATGACATGTACCGCGATGCCATCCGCAACACCTGGACGGTGGAGGAAGTGGATTTCTCGCTGGATACCAATGACCTGAAGAACAAGTTCGGGCCGGCCGAGCGGCATCTGATCGAACGCCTTATCGCGT
>JBDSUI010000175.1:0-4384 GCA_039927795.1 Pseudoxanthomonas sp. | reverse complement strand
GGCATGGTGCTGCACCTGGGCAAGATTGCCGAGATGCGCACCGGCGAGGGCAAGACCCTGGTAGCCACGCTGCCGGTGTACCTCAATGCGCTGGCGGGCAAGGGTGTGCATGTCATCACCGTCAACGATTACCTGGCCCGTCGCGACGCGGCCTGGATGGGCAAGCTCTACACCTGGCTGGGTCTCAGTGTTGGTGTGGTCTACCCCGGCATGCCGCACGGCGACAAGCGCGAGGCCTACGCGGCCGACATCACCTACGGCACCAACAACGAATTCGGTTTCGACTACCTGCGCGACAACATGGCGATGTCACGCGAAGACCGTCATCAGCGCGGCCTGCATTACGCGATCATCGACGAAGTCGACTCCATCCTGATCGACGAAGCGCGCACCCCGCTGATCATCTCCGGACCGGCCGACGAATCGCCGGAGCTCTATATCCGCGTCAACCGCATCGTGCCCCAGCTGGTCAAGCAGGAAGCCGAGGATGGCGAAGGTGATTTCTGGGTCGACGAGAAAGGCAAGCAGGTGCATCTGTCCGAGGCCGGCATGCAGCACGCAGAGGAACTGCTGCGCGAAGCCGGCATCCTGACCAGTGAAGAGGACAGCCTGTACGGTGGCAACAACCTCAGCGTTGTCCACCACCTCAATGCCGCACTACGCGGCCACGCCATCTACCAACGCGACGTCGATTACATCGTGCGCGATGGCGAAGTGATCATCGTCGACGAATTCACCGGCCGCACCCTCAGCGGGCGCCGCTGGTCGGACGGCCTGCACCAGGCCGTCGAAGCGAAGGAAGGCGTGCCGGTCCAGCGCGAGAACCAGACCCTGGCCAGCATCACCTTCCAGAACCTGTTCCGCATGTACACCAAGTTGTCGGGCATGACCGGCACCGCCGATACCGAAGCCTTCGAGTTCCAGAGCATCTATGGCCTGGAAGTGATCGTGATCCCGCCCAACCGCCCGACCGTGCGCAAGGATTCACCGGACCAGGTGTTCCTCAACCGCAACGGCAAGTTCAATGCGGTGCTGGTAGACATCCAGGATTGCTATGCGCGCGGCCAGCCGGCGCTGGTGGGTACCACGTCCATTGAAACCTCCGAGCTGCTGTCCGAGCACCTGAGCAAGGCCGGTGTGCCGCACGAAGTGCTCAACGCCAAGCAGCACGAGCGCGAGGCCCATATCGTGGCCAACGCCGGCATGCCCGCCGCGATCACCATTGCCACCAACATGGCCGGCCGCGGTACCGACATCGTGCTGGGTGGTTCACTGGAAGCAGCGCTGGAGGAGTTGCCGGCAGAGGCAACCGACGCCGACCGCGCCCGCGTCAAGGCCGAGTGGAAAGTGCGCCATGACCAGGTGGTCGCTGCCGGTGGCCTGCACATCGTCGGCACCGAACGCCACGAATCGCGCCGCATCGACAACCAGCTGCGCGGCCGCTCCGGCCGCCAGGGCGACCCGGGTTCCTCGCGCTTTTACCTGTCGCTTGAAGACAACCTGATGCGCATCTTCGCCAGCGACTGGGTGCAGAAGGCCATGAAGCTGATCGGCATGAAGGAAGACGACGTCATCGAAGACCGTCTGGTCAGCCGCCAGATCGAGAAGGCACAGCGCAAGGTGGAAGCGCACAACTTCGACATCCGCAAGAACCTGCTCGACTTCGACGACGTCAACAACGACCAGCGCAAGGTCATCTACAACCAGCGCGATGAGCTGCTGGACGCCGAGTCGGTAAAGGAGAACATCGAGGGCATCCGCGGCGACGTGGTCGAAGACCTGGTGGCGAAGTTCGTGCCGCCCAATTCGATCGACGAGCAATGGGACCTGCCGGGCCTGGAGCAGGAACTCGCGGTGGAAGCCGGCCTGTCACTGCCGGTCACGCGCTGGCCGCAGGAAACCGAGGAGCTCGACGCCGAACGCATTACCCAGCGCGTGCAGGAAGCAATGACCGCGCACTTCGAGGAAAAGGAAACCCAGCTTGGGCCCGAGACGATGCGCTCGCTGGAGAAGCACATCATGCTCACCGTGCTCGACAAGAGCTGGAAGGAGCACCTGGCCAGCATGGATTACCTGCGCCAGGGCATCCACCTGCGCGGGTATGCGCAGAAGCAGCCGAAGCAGGAATACAAGAAGGAAGCCTTCGAGCTGTTCTCGGAGATGCTGGAGAAGGTCAAGCGCGAAGTGGTTACCGTGCTGTCGCGCGTGCGCATCCGCAGCGAAGAGGAAGTGGCGGCAATGGAAGCCGAGGAACGCCGCATCGCCGCTGCACGCGAGCAGCAGCTGCAGTTCCAGCACCAGGACGCCGGTGGCTACAGTGCGGATGAAGAAGCCGCCAGCGTGGAAGCCGCGCAATTGGGCTTCTCGCCAGTCACCCGCGACGGCCCCAAGGTCGGCCGCAATGATCCCTGTCCCTGCGGCAGCGGCAAGAAGTTCAAGCACTGCCACGGCCAGCTCAGCTGAGCCGGCCTGACCGCGCCTGACTGGTAGGAGCGCCCCATGGGCGCGAGCTTTTGGGCCGTTGCCGCAAGAGCTCGCGCCCCTGGGTCGCTCCTACGTGCGGGGGTCGCATTTGCGTTCCACGCCTGGTTCCCGGCAAGCTCCTGTCATGCCTTCTGCCCCGCAGCGCTCCCTGCACGTCGTCGCCGCCGTCATTACCGATCTGCGTGGCCGCATCCTGCTGGCCCGCCGCACCGACGGGCGTGACCTGGCAGGGCTATGGGAATTTCCCGGTGGAAAACGCGAGCCTGGCGAAACGCCCGAAGCAGCGCTGGTGCGCGAACTGCACGAAGAGCTGGGCATCAGCGTGCAGGTGGGGGCGCCGCTGATCAACGTGCCCCAGCAATATCCTGACAAGCGACTGACCCTGGATGTTCGCCACGTCACTGCCTGGCGCGGCACGCCACGCGGGGTTGAAGGACAGGCGCTGGCCTGGGTCCTTCCCGGAAAGCTGGTGCGCTATCCCATGCCGCCCGCCGACCGGCCGGTAGTGGCGGCCTTGCTGCAGCCAGACCGCTATCTGGTGACGCCTGAACCTGGGGAAGACGATGCCGACTGGCTGGCGGGCCTGGCTGGGGCCTTGGCCAACGGCGTCACCCGCGTTCAACTGCGTGCGCGCAGCCTGGATGCGCAACCACGCTGGCGCTCGTTGGTCGCTGCTGCCGTTGGCCTGTGTCGCGGCTCCAGCTGCGAGGTGCTGCTCAATGGCGACATCGCACTAGCGCGCGAGTTGGAGGTCGGCGTGCATTTGCGTGCCTCGCAGCTGGAGGGGCTGAGCTCGCGACCGCTGGCTGCTGGTCTGCCAGTGGGCGCGTCCTGCCATAACGTCGTCGACTTACAACGCGCCCAGGCCCTGGCTTGTGATTTCGCGGTGCTGGGAAGCGTGCTGCCCAGCGCAAGCCATCCCGGCGAAAACACCCTCGGCTGGGATGCCTTCGCCACGCTGCGTGAATTGGTATCACTGCCGCTCTACGCCATCGGCGGCCTCTCGCCACAAGACCTCCCGCAAGCGCGCCAGCACGGCGCCCAAGGCATCGCCGCCATCCGCAGCCTGTGGAATTGATCGATTCTGCAGGAGCTGCGTAAGCTGCGACCGCGAAAATTACCATCCTCAGTACAGTTCGGGGTCCTACATGTTGGCGGCTGCACCTTGTGCTGCTACAGGGAATTCCGACAGATCAGCAGCCAGGTGCCTGATTTTTCCGCCAAGCGGATAGGTCGATGCTCTTGTGCATGGAGACGGATGCACGAACATCTGCTGGTCACGCGGCGCTACGGCGAGGTCGCATATCGCTGTCAGGCCAGATCTACCTGGTGACTTTTGTTACCCGGCATCGTCTGCCTATTTTCAAGGACTGCGCCCTGGCACGGATCGCCTGCAAGGCCATGACTGATCCAATGGTTTGGCAGCAATCACGCTTGCTCGCCTGGGTACTTATGCCGGATCACTGGCATGGATTGATCGTGTTGGGCGACAGGGAAGCCTTGTCGGCGATGGTTCGCAGGATCAAATCAAACTCATCGCGATGCGTGCGGCTCGAACGTCCCGAATTGGGGGGTGTGTGGGCTCGTGCGTTCCAGGACAGGGCATTGCGTCATGAGGAGGCGGTCGCGACCGCAGCGCGCTACGTGGTACAGAATCCTGTCCGCTCCGGCCTGGTCACCAGCTTGAGTGACTATCCGTATTGGAATGCAGACTGGCTGTAGGACCTGCGTAAGCTGCGCCCGAGTCCCACAGGTTGGAAGGCTGCGAAGTCTGGTGGTTTCTGGTCGCAGCTTACGCAGCTCCTACAACGCCGCCTGCCAGCGCGCGGTAGCGGGTGTCGAGTTCGGCGGCGGCTTGCTGCAGCTGGGCCAGTGAGCCGTCATTGACCACGATGTCATC
>JBDSUI010000174.1:0-15475 GCA_039927795.1 Pseudoxanthomonas sp. | reverse complement strand
CTGGATCTGCCGGTGTATGCCGATGCCATTGAGCAGGCACTGGCGTGGGCACGCAGCCAATCTGGCGATTCAACCGGCGTGGTGGAAGCAGTCGTGGACAGGCTGACCATTGCCGTCGGCGCCGCGCTGGCTGGTCTGGTTCCGGGGCGGGTATCCACGGAAGTGGATGCCGACCTGGCCTATGACACCGCGGCAACGGTGCGCAAGGCACACAAGTTCATCGAGATGTACGCGGCACGCGGCGTTGGCCACGAACGTGTGCTGATCAAGGTCGCCGCAACCTGGGCAGGGGTGGAAGCTGCGCGCCAGCTGCAGCGCGACGGCATCGACTGCAACCTGACCCTGATCTTCAACCGCAGCCAGGCGCTGGCCTGCTCCGAAGCGGGCGCCTTCCTCATTTCGCCGTTCGTGGGACGCATCCTGGACTGGCATGTGGCGCGCGGCGACGTCCCGGCCACTATCGATGCCGATCCGGGTGTGGTGTTCGTGCGTGGCGTGTATGACGAGTTCAAGCGTCGTGGCTCGCCCACCGTGGTGATGGGTGCCTCGTTCCGCTCCACCGCGCAGATCGAAGCGCTGGCCGGCTGCGATCGGCTGACCATTGCGCCGGCGCTGATGGAAAAACTGGATGCCGAAACCGGCGCGCTGCCGCGCAGACTTTCGCCTGGCAAGGCCGAAGGTGGCAGCTACACGCCGATCGATGCCAAGCGTTTTGCCCAAGACCTGGCTGACGATGCCATGGCCAGCGAGAAGCTCCGCGACGGGATTGACGCCTTCGCCAAGGACCTGGCCGGCCTGCGCAACAGCATCGCCGATCGGCTTTCCGCCGCCGCCTGATATTGCAGCCTGTGCGCGTCGCCTGCTGCGGGCGCGCTGAGGCGATGGCAGCACGTCCATTCGTCAGGCCAGGGTGGACACGCGTGCGCATGGCGTACTTGCAAGCTTGAACCTGCTGCGGGAGTTGACCCAGACCGGTCAGGGCATGGCCGGGTCGGGCCGGTTCAAGCAGGCATCAGAGTTCGGGCGAACACGCGAAAAATTACCCGCTCACGCGGTGCTTGCTGCGCCCCAACGCATGGTCACAGCGGCGACGTCTGCAACCGCGTCGCACCCCATGCACGGCTCAATTGCCCATGTTCACCATGTTGCGTCCAGCATGCTTGGCGGCGTACAGCGCGCGGTCCGCGCGGGCCAGGGCCTCAGTGGGCGACTGCTCCTGCGCTTCACGCACACCGACGCCGACACTGACCGTCAGCGGAATGATTTGTCCCTGCCACTCCACCTGCGCGTTTTCCACCAGCGCGCGTAAACGTTCGCCGACCTGCACTGCGAAATCACCGGTCTGGCCGGGCAGGATCACCATGAATTCCTCGCCGCCGTAGCGGCCCAGGCCATCACCGGGGCCCAGCACGCGCTGCAGGATCGCCGCAAGCTGCCGTAGGCAATGGTCGCCTGCGGCATGTCCGTTGCGGTCGTTGACCGCTTTGAAGTTGTCCAGGTCCACGAACAGGATCGACAGAGGTTGCTGCTGCCGGTGGGCCTGCGCGAACTGCTGCACCAGCGCGGTGTCAATGGCGTTGCGGTTGAGGATGCCGGTCAGCACATCCAGTTCGGCCGCGCGACGCAGGCTGTGGTTGGCCCGCGCTTCGGCGGTGACTTCCTGGACCAGCAAGCCGAAGCGTGTCGCCAGGGCCAGTTCCTCATGCAGGAAAACCCGCGTATCGGCACGTTCCAGCACGGCCAGCCCTATACCGCCACTGGCCTTCAGCGGCACCGCTGCATAGGCGCGCACCACGGCTGCAGCACCGGGTTCGGGCGCAACAACCAGCGCCAGGTCGGCGACTTCCAGCTGCCGCTGCGCCAGGTCCCGCAAGGCGGCCTCATTGGCGGCGGTCAACCCGGCCATGCGTGCGCTGTGCCTGGCCGGCTCGCTGATCATGATTGGGTCGTAACCGGCTCGATACAGCAGGATTGCCACCGACTCCAGCTGCAGCAGTGGCAGCAAGCGCGCCATTGCCCTCTGGATCCCATTCCATTCCATATCCATGGGCAGTACACCCGGCAAGTCGCGGCGAAGCTCCAGGGCCAGCGCAGCGTAGGCTTGCTGCTGCTCGAGCCGTGATTCGCTGGCCTTGCGCGCAGTGCGTTCGTGGTCATGCCTGACCCGGAAATCGGCAATGCGCCCGATCAACGCAACCACCAGCACCAGTCCTATGAAGAACAGCCCGACCTGATAACCGAAGCGACCCCAGAATTCGCCGCCGATCCCGCGAATGCTCAGCTCGAACAGCGTACAGGTCAGGCCCAGGATCAGAATGGCGGCAAGCAACGGCCAGCCCAGCCAGGCCTTGCGCAAGGTCGCGCTGGCAAAGGCCACCATCGCCAGCGACGCGGCCACGATCCAGCCCGCAGTCACCAGCTTCTGGGCGGTTTGGGCGTCGGGCACGAGGCCTAACAGGCAAGCCAGCGCGCCGCACAGGATCGCGATGACGCCCACTTCGGGCAGCCAGCGCAGCCAGTGGCTATCAGGCCGCCGACCCGTGAATTCGCGGGCTACCGCGATCCCCGATGCCGAGACCATCAAGCTGGCAATGTTGATACCGCGGCCGCCCAGCGGCGCCATCACGTTCAGCCACGGCAGGCTGTAGGCATGCCCATTTGCGACAAGCATCAGCAGCAGCGAACTGGCCATGAACCACAGGAAACTTGTGAACGCCAATTCTCGTGCGGCGGCCAGCAGGGACAGCGCCACCAGCGCAAGCACCGCCACCCCGGCGTAGATTGCCACGGCCAGCGCCAGCGAACGCTGGTCGTATTCCTGGCCCAGCGCAGGGTGCATAAGCTGTGGGCGCAGCGTAGCCAGCTGGTCCGAACGCGCCTGCACGTCGACGCTCACCGCACCGCTCCATCCGTAGGGCAGAGACTGCGTGAACGCCATGGGCAACAGGCCGTCATGGGCTAGCGGGTAGTAATAGGACTGTGCCGGTGGACGCCATTGCGCGCGCGACAGGGCCAGCTCATCGATGGCGGCGCGGTTGAAGCGCAGCTGCCAGGGTGAGCCACCTTCCTGCACCGGCGGAAGCAGGAAGTGAAGGCGGAACCGCGCCGGCCTGCCGTCGGCTGGCAGCACCACGCCTTTCCCGTCCGCGCTTGCATGGGCACGCGAACCGGTACCCAGCAGCTCGATGCGCACCGGCAGCTGCAACGCAGATGCGGCGGCAAATGCCGCGCCGCCGCACCCTGCCAGCAGGCACAGGACCAGCACCGCGAAGGCAGCAAGCCCTCGTCTCCTCCGCAGCACGAACGCCCTCATGGCGCTGCTACCGGGCGGGCACGGCATCCAGATCCCCCGGGTCGTCCTGCCACTGGGCCCGCTCGATCTCCAGCGCGCGCAGGCAGGACGCCGCCGCCTCGACAAAGTCATCGGGGACGCAGACCTGCAATACACCGAACAAGGGCAGTTCGCCCGCGCCGCCCAACAGCGACTCTCCGAAGATGAAGACCGGAATGTCCATGCCTTCCAGCGCATGCTTGGCCAGATGGGCCTCGATCAGGTTGTTGGCGCGGTAAACGACTTGCAAGATGGCTTTCCCCTGGAAACCAGGCCCAGAGTAACCGCAGTCGCTGGCCAATAACCAAGGCGCAGACCGGCCAGGGCGGGACGGTCGGCTAAACTGTCTGCCCCGGTCTGAAGGCTTCCCTGACGCATGTCCGCTGTACCCCCCGCCTCGTCCACGCCCCACCCTTCCCACCCAGGCCATGCGGCCGGCGAGAAAAACGACTTCGTCCGCCAGATCGTCCGCGAGGACCTTGCCAGCGGCAAGCACGCGACTATCCATACCCGCTTCCCGCCCGAACCCAACGGCTATCTGCACATCGGCCACGCGAAGGCGATCTGCCTGAACTTCGGCCTTGCCGGCGAGTTCAACGGTCTGTGCAACCTGCGTTTCGACGACACCAATCCGGCCAGGGAAGACCCCGAGTTCGTCGCCGCCATCCAGGACGACGTGCGCTGGCTGGGCTTCGAATGGTCCTCGCTGCGCCATGCCTCCGACTATTTCGATGTCTACTACCTGGCCGCCGAGAAACTGATCCGCGACGACCTTGCTTATGTGGATGACCTGGACGCGCAGGCGATGCGCGAGTATCGCGGCACGCTGACCGTCGCCGGTCGCGAGTCACCGTTCCGCGGTCGCTCGGCGGAAGAAAACCTGGACCTCTTCAAGCGCATGCGTGCGGGCGAGTTCCCCGATGGCGCGCGCACCCTGCGCGCGAAGATCGATCTTTCCAGCGGCAACATGAACCTGCGCGACCCGGCCCTGTATCGCATCAAGCATGTCGAACACCAGAACACCGGCAACGCCTGGCCGATCTATCCGATGTACGACTTTGCCCATGCACTTGGCGATGCGATCGAAGGCATCACCCACTCGCTGTGCACGCTGGAGTTCGAGGATCACCGACCGCTGTACGACTGGTGCGTGGACAAGGTCGACCTGGTCGGCCACCCCGAACTGCTGCAGCCTTTGCTGGACCGCGGCCTGCCAAACGAAGCCGCCAAGCCACGGCAGATCGAGTTCTCGCGCCTCAATATCAACTACACGGTGATGAGCAAGCGCAAACTCACCACCCTGGTCACCGAGCAGTTGGTCGATGGCTGGGACGACCCGCGCATGCCCACCCTGCAGGGCTTGCGGCGCCGCGGCTACACCCCGGCGGCTCTGCGCCTGCTGATCGACCGCGTGGGCATCAGCAAGCAGAACTCACTGCTGGACTTCAGCGTACTGGAAGGCTGCCTGCGCGATGATCTGGATGCGGCCGCGCCGCGCCGCATGGCGGTGCTCGAGCCACTGAAGCTGGTGCTGGCCAACCTGCCCGAAGCACATGGTGAAACCCTGGCTTTCTCCAACCATCCCAAGGACGAATCCTTCGGCAAACGCCAGATTCCGTTCTCCCGCGAGCTGTGGATCGAGCGCGAGGATTTTGCCGAAGTCCCGCCCAAGGGTTTCAAGCGCCTGGTCCCGGGCGGCGAAGTGCGGCTGCGTGGCGCGGGAATCGTGCGCTGCGATGAAGTCATCCGCGACAATGCGGGCCAGGTCGTGGAACTGCGAGGCTGGCTTGATCCGGAATCGCGCCCGGGCATGGAAGGCGCCGAGCGCAAGATCAAGGGCACCATCCATTGGGTCAGTGCCAGGCACGCCGTTCCTGCGGAAATCCGCCTGTACGACCGCCTGTTTACCGTGCCCGATCCGGACGACGAATCAGAAGGCAAGACCTACCAGGAGTACCTCAATCCCGAGTCGCGCAGATCAGTACGCGGCTACGTGGAGCCCGCCGCCGCCAGTGCGGCGCCCGAGCAGTCCTTCCAGTTCGAACGCACAGGCTATTTCGTCGCCGACCGCCGCGACCACAGCAGCGCTGCGCCAGTGTTCAATCGCAGCGTGACCCTGCGCGATACCTGGGCAGCAAAAAGCTGAAACGCCTGCAGGCACTGTTTGCATGAGCCTTCACTCCCGCCGTGTATTGGCGGGCTACGCTGACCACCACTTTTTCCAAGGAGTAACGCCATGCCCCGGAACTTCCTGACACTCGGCCTGCTGCTGCTGTGCGTAGGGGCATTGGCGGCCTGCGCGGCCCCTCCAACCAGCTCGTCGGTCAACGGCAGCACGCAGCAGCCCGCAGTACCTGCAGCATCGACACCACCACCGCAGTCACTGCCACCCATGTCCGCGCCTCAGCCGCCGAAGTTGGCCAGCGACGTAGTAGCGGTGATCACCACTTGCAAGACCGATGCCGATTGCGTGGTCAAGGATGTCGGCAGCTGCTGCGGCGCCATGCCGGCCTGCGTCAACAAGGACAGCCCCACCAATCCTGCCGCAGTACAAGCGCAGTGCCAGTCGAAAGGCATGATGGGCGTGTGCGGTTTCCGCGAGTTGACTGCCTGCCAATGCAGCAGCGGCCAGTGTGTTTCCGCAGGCCCGGCCAACCCGACGCCGTCCTCGGATCCCGCCGAGCCGGTGCGCTGATGCTCTACGCGCAGATCCACCTGACCTTGCCGGCGTGGGTGCACGAAAGCGTCGACGCGGGCGCGCGCCATGCCAGTGATGCAGACAAGGTCGCGCTGGCCATTGAACTGTCGCGCGTCAATATGGAAGCCGGCACCGGTGGACCTTTCGGCGCGGTGGTATTTGGACCGGACGACCACATCATCAGCATCGGCGTGAACCGGGTGTTGCCGCAGAACACGTCGCTGGCCCACGCCGAGACCATGGCCTACATGCTGGCCCAGCAGCGACTGCAAACCGCGCGCCTCAACGAACGCGTGGGTGGCATGGTGACCCTGGCGACCTCGTCGCAACCGTGTTGCCAGTGCTATGGCGCCACGGTGTGGGCCGGCATCGACCGCCTGCTGATTGGCGCCCGCGCCGAAGACGTAATGGAACTGACCGAGTTCGACGAAGGGCCGCTGCCTGCAGACTGGATAGGTGAATTGAACACGCGTGGCATTGAAGTAGTGCGCGACCTCCACCGCGACGCGGCGCGCGCCGTGCTGAAGACCTACGGCAGCCTGGGTGGAGAGCGTTATTGACGTTCGCCGTGTTTGCGCATGACCGGCCTGCTTTGCTATTGCCGGCAGGGATTTGAACCCGAGCTGGCCGCCGAACTGAGCGAGCGTGCCGCGCAGGCGGGCCATCCCGGCTATGCCCGCACCGAACGCAACAGCGCACTGGTGCTCTTCATGTGCGAGGAAGCCGCTGCGCTGTCACGCGCGCTGCCCTGGCGCGACCTGATTTTCGCACGGCAGAAGTTGCAACTGGTTGCCGAATTGCGCGGCCTGGATCCAAAGGACCGCATTACCCCGATGCTTGCCGCGCTTCAGGGGCGCACCCGGTTCGGCGACCTGTGGGTGGAGCATCCGGATTCGGACACCGCCAAGCCGCTGGCCGGACTGGCACGCAGCTTCGGCAACGCGCTGCGCCCGGCCTTGCGCAAGGCCGGCCTGATGAGCGACAAGGAGAACCCGCGCCTGCCGCGACTGCACGTGGTCTTCGTCGACGGCGACCATGCCTATCTCTGCATCGCCGATCCCGCCGACAGTTCCCCCTGGCCGCTGGGTATCGCGCGCCTGAAACTGCTTTCAGATGCACCCTCGCGCTCTGCCTTGAAACTGGAAGAAGCCCTGCTGACCCTGCTGGACGCCAGCGAGCGCGAAACCCTGCTCAAGGCTGGAATGACCGCGGCGGATCTGGGCGCGGCGCCCGGCGGCTGGACCTGGATACTTACCCGCCACCACCTGCGCGTGACCAGTGTCGACAACGGCCCGCTGCGCCAGAACGTGATGGACAGCGGCCTGGTCGAACACCTGCGCGCCGATGGTTTCCAGTGGAAGCCGTCGCGACCACTGGACTGGATGGTCTGCGACATGGTCGAACAACCCCGCCGCGTGGCCGAGCGCATGGCCACCTGGTTCCGCGAAGGCTGGTGCCGGCACGCGGTGTTCAACCTCAAGCTGCCAATGAAAAAACGCTGGGACGAAACGCAACTGTGCCTGGATCTGTTTGTCGAACAATCAGAACGGCCGGTCATGGTCCGCGCCCGGCAGCTGTACCACGATCGCGAAGAAATCACCGTCTTCGCCACCACCCAGCGCTGAGCGCTATCCCTGGGTAGGAGCTGCGTAAGCTGCGACCAGATATATTCCGTCCCCGGAGAATTTCCGCAGAAGGATGGATTACGGTCGCAGCTTGCGCAGCGCCTACTACGAGCGATGATTCCAAGGACACCCAATGAACGTAAAAGACAGCAACGGCACGCCGCTCAGCGAAGGCGATTCGGTCACCGTGATCAAGGACCTCAAGGTCAAAGGCACGTCACTCACCCTCAAGCGCGGCACCTTGATCAAGGGTATCCACCTGACCGACGATGAGGAAGAAATCGAGTGCCGGGTCGAGAAGATCAAGGACCTGGTGCTGAAGACCTGCTTCCTCAAGAAGGCCTGAAGCATGGCCGCGACCTGGATCACTATCGCGGCGTCCTCGCTGCCCGAGATCATCCGCATGGCGCGCCCGCTGTTCACGCGCACGCCGCCGCTGGACAACTCGCAGCAGTTGCGCCTGGACGTGATTGGCGAACAGATTGCCGAACTGCAGGACGCCGCGACCCAGAACGCAGATTCGATCCGCAAGCTCGCCACCGACATGCAGAAGACCATCGAAGTGCTGCAGGCCGGTGCCGACCGTGCCGAGCGTCGCTTGCGGCGCGCCCACACGCTTACGCTGGTAGCGACCACCGTGGCAACGCTGGCCTTCGTGCTGGCCGCGTGGGCATTGGCGCGCTGAGCAAGTCACTGCCGTCGGCGCCGTCTCAGCCCCTGCAACCTGGCCGTGGCAAGCTGCCCACCTGCCGAGGAACGCGACCATGCAACCGATTGAACTCAAGGACCCGGCCGGGTTCGCCAACGAATTCCTGCGCCTGACCCTGCTGCAGGGTTTCCAGTCGCTGACCAAGCGCGATCTGGAACTGCTGATCCTGGTGCTGCTGGAGCGCGACGGCGCCATCCAGCGCAGCGATTCCAATGCCGCAGCGGCCCTGCGCCTGCGGGTCACGCCGGCCAAGGTCAAGGCATTGCGGCGCGACGGTTATGCGCGCTGGCGTGCGCTGGTGCCGGAAGAAAGCGACGCGGCGCTGCAGCGCATCGTCGCCAGCGTACTGACCGAGGCCAACCTGCGCTCGGGCGCCAAGCACGTCAGCGAACGCAGCAGGAAGGACGGCTTCCTGGCCATTCGAGTGGAGCATCCCGACGACCAGCAGCAGTTTGAACAGGCCATCCTGGAAGTCGGCGCTTTGCCGGTGTACGAACGCAATCGCGAAGTGGTTGCCGTGCGTTTCGATACCTTGCTGAAGATCGCCGAGAAATGGGGCTACCTGCAGCCGGACCCGCAGGCGATCACCAGCGAACTCAACAGGCTGGCGCCGGCGGCGGAGGAAGTGGCCGACCTGCTGAAAAAAGACCTCAGCACGTTGCGCTGGCAGGAAGTACGCAACGTGCTCAACAGCCTGGGCGCCAAGGCCATCGCCAGCACCGCCGAAGGCGGCTTGAAGGGCCTGCTGAAGATCGTGTTTCCCTTTATTCCCGGATGAAACTTTTCCGGCTGACGAGGGTTATCACTGACCCTTTCGTCATCGACGTACAGGGAGGGATGAAAACTCTCTCAATGGCTGCGGTTGCCAACGCAGCGGAGAGAGATGGCGGCTACAGCCCCGCTGCCTTGCGCCAGAACAGGTTTGCCAGTGGCGGCAGCTTGCCGGCGAGCCCCAGCGTGAACCCGCGCAGCAGGGTGGCATGCATCTCGTCGTTGGAAAACACGCGGTTGATGCCGTCGAAGGCATAGGCCGCCGCCGCATTCTCACTTCTGCATTGGCGTGACCAGCGCGCCAGCCGGTGTGGCGAAGTCCAGTCGACCCCACGTGATGCCGCCTGCAGGATCGTGGCGCGCAGACGTGCCACATCGCGCAGCCCCAGGTTCACGCCCTGCCCGGCCAGTGGGTGCACGACATGCGCCGCATCGCCCATCAACAACACGCGGCCGGCGACGTAGGTATCGGCCAACTGGCGTCGCAGCGGGAATGCGGCGCGCTTGGAGACCACCCGCACCTCGCCCAGCCTGGCCGCGAACGCAGTGGTCAGTTCGCGATTGAAATCCTGATCCTCCAGCGCCAGCAGGCGCTCGGCGTCGGCAGTCTGCACGCTCCAGACAATGGAGCTCAGACTGTCCGAGAACGGCAGGAAGGCCAGCGGCCCGCCGGGCAGAAAGCGTTGCCAGGCGGTGAGTTCATTCGAATGTTCGGTTTCAACAAACGCCACCACGCCACGCTGGCCGTAATCATGTGCTGCCACGGCCACGCCGGCCAGCGCACGCAAACTGGAATCAGCGCCGTCGGCGGCAATGGCTACGCGTGCTTCCAGGCGGCTGCCGTCGTCAAGGCGCAGGCGCACGCCTTGATCGTCCTGTTCCATGGATTGGATGCGCGAGGGGCAATGCAACTGCACTCCCGCGGCGGGCAGTGCCGCCCACAGGCGCTCGACCAGCAGGTTGTTTTCGATGATCCAACCTAACTGGTCACGCCCCAGCAGGTCAGCGTCGAAGGACATCTCGCCACCGCCGGAGGCATCCCAGACCCGCATGCGCCGGTAGGGCTGGGCCTGCAAGCCGCGCACCGCGTCCCAGACGCCCAGCGCCTGCAGCAACGCGGCGTTGTCGGGTGCGAATGCATAAACGCGCAGATCGGGCGCGGTGGCGGACCAGCGCGCCGGTTCGCGGCCTTCAACCAGGGCGACCGAGAGGTCCAGTTTGGCCAGGGCCAGCGCGCAGGCCGCACCGACCACGCCACCACCCACCACCACCGCATCCAGTCGTCCGCGCCGGTTCATGACCGCGCCTCCCGGCACAGGGCCGGCACCTGACCGCGGAAGCCCATGGCGCCGCCGACCAGCATGGATTGCAGCGCCTGCGACTGGTCGGCCGCCATCAGCCCCAAGCTGCGCAGTGGACGCAGCAGGGGCGATGCATTGCCGGTGACCCGCGCCAGTCCGTCAGAAAATTCCAGAGTCAGGCGCCGGTCTTCGCGACGCCGTTGCGCATAGGCATCCAGCAGTGCGGCAGCGCCGGGGTCCTGGCCCTGTCCGATCAATTCGGCCAGGGTCAGTGCATCGCGCAGGCCAAGGTTGAAACCTTGCGCGCCAATCGGGTGCAGGGTCTGGGCCGCGTTGCCCAGCACTACCGCGCGTGCGTCGACTACGCGCTCGGCCACGATCTTGACGATGGGATAGGCGCTGCGCGCGCCGGTGGAAAGGAACCTCCCCACCCGCCACCCGAACGCCTGCTGGATTCGGGCGATCCAGGCCGTGTCGTCCTCTGCCGCCACGGCGTCAGCCTGGGCCCGCGCCACCCCGTGGACCACGCCGAAATGACGGTCGCCACGCGGCAGCACGGCGGTCGGTCCGTGTTCGCCGAAACGCTCGTAGGCACTGCCGTCCGGCGCCTGTTCGGCGCGCATGCGGGCCACGAACAGGGTCTGCAGGTAGTCGTGCTCGCTGGCCGCGATGCCCAGCGCCTCGCGCACGCTGCTGCGGCTGCCATCGGCTGCCACCAACAGGCGCGCCGAAAGCTCACGTTCGCCCGAAACATCGGCAATGCGCACGGTGCGGGAACCGGTCAAGGCGTCAGCCAACGCAATAAAGCGCGCCGGCCGGTAGCGGGTCAATCCACGCAACTCCGACAGCCGCGCCTCAAGCGCTTCGCCGAAATCGCGCGCCACCACCACCTGGCCAAAGGCCTCATGGCCATAGTCGGCGGCCTCCAGCCGGGTCCGGCCGAAGTCTCCCTGCCGGCTGACATGAATGCGGCGGATCGGGCCGGTGGCAGCGCGCAACTTCGCCATCACCCCCAGCGCGGTCAGTGCATTGACCGTGGCCCGGGCGAAACTGAGGTTGCGCTGGTCAAAGACTGCGGGCATCACCCCGGCCGGCGTGGCTTCCACCAGCCCCACCTGCAAGCCCAGGCGGTCCAGGGCAATCGCCAGGCTGGCACCCACCAGGCCGCCGCCAATGATCAGCACATCGTGTGTTTCGCTCATGCCGCCATGATAAGCCCGCGCCGGTGGCCGCTCCGTTAGAATGCGTGCCTGAGCTTCCCGCAAAGGCCTCCCATGAACCGCAATAACCAGAACGCCCTGCTCTTTGTGCTGCTCGCCACCTTGCTGGTGGCGACCCGGCTGAACCTGCCCGCCTCGCTGACCCACTTCGGCCCCATCCCCGATGCTTCGTGGGCGGCCTTCTTCCTGGGTGGCTTCTATCTGCGCAGCCTGTCGCGCTGGGCCTTCCCAGCGTTCATGGCGCTGGCGGTATTGGTCGACTACGTGGTGATCAGCGGCCAGGGCATGGATTTCTTCGCCCACTACTGCATGTCGGCAGCGTACTGGTTCCTGATTCCTGCTTACTTCGCCCTGTGGGCTGGCGGCATGCTGGTGCGCCGCTATTGCCAGGTTCCCAATGGCAAGGCCCTGGCCGTACTGGTGGCCAGCCTGCTGGCTTCGGTGGTGGTCTGCCAGTTGCTGAGTCAGGGCAGCTTTTACTGGCTCAGCGACAGCGTCGCCGATCCGACCTTCGCCGGCTGGTGGAAAAACTACAGCGACTGGCTGCTGCCCTACCTGCGCACCACGTCCATCTATGTGGGCCTGGCGGTCATCGTGCACGTGGGCGTGACCCAGGCGCTGCGACTGCAGGGCCGGGCCAAGGCCGCCCACTGACTTGAGCCTGGGATAACGGCAGATGGGCAATCGTCTCTCCAAGATCTATACCCGCACTGGTGACGATGGCAGCACCGGCCTGGGAGATGGCAGCCGCGTCGGCAAGGATTCGGCCCGCGTCTGTGCCTACGGCACCGTGGATGAAGCCAATTCCTGTATTGGCGTGGTACTGGCGGCATCGGTTCCCGACGACATCCGCGCCCTGCTGACCACCGTGCAGCACCAGTTGTTCGACCTGGGCGGCGAGCTCTGCATTCCGGGCCACGCCGCCATCACGGGCCAGGACGTGGATGCGCTGGAACGCCAGCTGGACCATTACAACGAAGCGCTGCCGGCCCTGAGGGATTTCATCCTGCCCGCTGGCGGTGAAGCGGCCGCGCGCTGCCATCTGGCCCGCACCATCGTGCGCCGGGCCGAGCGTGAGACCGTAACCCTGGCCCGCCACGACGCCGTGCGGCCCGAAGCAATCCGCTACCTCAACCGGCTGTCGGACCTGCTGTTCGTGCTGGCGCGGGTGCTGGCGCGTGCCGATGGCCAGGGCGAAGTCCTGTGGAGCCATGACCGGCGCCACAGCTGAGTCGGGCCCGGTTTTGCCGCATGCTCATCTACACCCACCCCGCCTGTCTGGCCCACGACGCCGGCCCTGAACACCCCGAGCGGCGCCAGCGCCTGGAAGCCGTGCTTGAGGCCCTCCGCCTGCACCACGGCGACCTGGAGTGGCGCGAGGCGCCGCTGGCCAAGCTGGGCGACCTGCGGCGGGTACACACCGAATCGCTGCTGCGCGAAGTCCTGGAAAGCAGCTTCGAGGGCTATCGCATGCTCGACCCCGACACGGTGATGTGCGCCGATTCGCGCGCGGCCGCACTGCGCGCCGCCGGTGCCGGAGTCGCCGCCGTGGATGCGGTGATGCTGGCCGCAAGCGAGACCGGCAGCACCGCCTTCTGCGCGGTGCGCCCGCCGGGACACCACGCCAGCAGCGACACGGCCATGGGCTTCTGCCTGCTCAACAACATTGCAGTGGCCGCCGCGCATGCCTGCGACCGGCACGGGCTGGAACGGGTGGCAATTGTCGATTTCGACGTGCACCACGGCAACGGTACCCAGGCGATCTTCTCCGCCGAACCGCGCGTGGCCTACTTCAGCACGCACCAGTCCGGCATCTACCCGCATGGTGGCAGCCCACATGAGCGTGGCGTGGGTAATGTGTTCAACTCACTGCTGCCTCCGGGCACGGGGGGCTTCCGTTTCCGCAACGTCTGGGCCGACCTGCTGTTGCCGGCGCTGGACGAATTCCGTCCGCAACTGCTGCTGCTTTCCGCGGGATTCGACGCTCACATGCGCGACCCACTGGCCGATCTGATGCTGGAAACAGAGGATTTCCGCTGGCTGACCCGCGAGTTGCGGGCCATCGCCAGACGCCACGCCTCGGGCCGGGTGGTGTCGATGCTGGAAGGGGGCTATGACCTGGAAGCCTTGCGCGAATGCAGCGTGGCGCACGTCGACGAGCTGCGCTGAAGTGGCCGTGACAGCAAGGCGATGCGCGATCATGATGAACCCCGCCCGCCAGCCTGCCGCGGTCTTCATTGCTCGCATGCCGGCGATGCGGCAAGCTAGCGACCGCTTTTGACCTCTCCCCACGGAGCTTTGCACCGCGTGCGCCCAGTCCTTCGCCTGCTCCCTTTGCCGTTCAGTATCGCCCTGTGCCTGCCGGCATTCGCAGACGACAAGCCCGTTAATTGGGATCTGTGTCCAATCCGCGAAGCGATTCCGTCCTTTGACGAAGCCACCGTGCCCAAATCCGGCGCAGACGTGGCAGCAGCCCGTGAACAGCGCACCGGGGCACCGACCGCTATCGAGGGCGACCAGCTCAGCGGCACCGAGGTCAATGCCGAGTATCAGGGCAATGTGGTGCTGCGCCGGGGCGACCAGTACCTCAACGCCGACAATCTGAAGTTCGACCAGGAAACCGACAGCTACGTCGCCGATGGCAACGTGCGTTACCAGGACGGCACCATGCGGGTCATCGCAGCGCGTGCGCATGGCAACCAGGACAGCGACCGCCATGTCATCGAAGATGTCCAGTACCAGCTGGTGTCTCGCCGCGGCAATGGTGGCGCCGACAGCATCAATCTGAACGGTGCGCAGGGCCAGCTCAATGGCTCCACTTATTCCACCTGCGACCCGGAACAACGCGTCTGGGAGCTGCGTTCGAGCCGCATCGACGTGGACACCGACCAGGGCTGGGGCGTGGCCCGCGGGGCCACCATCCGCATCGGCAAGGTGCCGGTGCTGTACATGCCCTGGATCAAGTTTCCCATCGATGACCGCCGCCACACCGGCGTGCTCTACCCGACCCTCAGCAATTCTGGCCGCAACGGCTTTGACTACCGGCAGCCGATCTACCTCAATCTGGCGCCCAACTACGACGCCACCCTGATCCCGCGTTACATGAGCAATCGCGGGCTGTCGCTTGGCGGCCAGTTCCGTTACCTGTATCCAAACGGGCGCGGCGTTTTCGATGGCAATTACATGCCCAGCGATGACCTGCTGCAGGAGCGTGCCGACGAGTTCCCGGCGGAAAACATCGATCCCGGTGCAGCCCGCGGCATGGCGCGCTTTGGCGGTTTCCACAATATCAACAGCATCTGGCAGGCGCGCGCCAACCTGGCCTGGATCAGCGATACCCGCTACGTCGAGGACTTCAGCAATTCGCTGTATGGCGCGTCCTCGACCTCGATCACCAGCACGGTGGGCCTGTTCGGCCAGGGCCGCTACTGGAACGCCGGCCTCATGGCCGACAGCTGGCAGCTGGCCGATCCCAACCTCAACGAAAGCAGCCTTCCCTACAACCGCCTGCCGCGCCTGTATGTCAACTGGGACCAACCCTTCGGCCGGTGGTTTCGCGCAGGCCTGCAGGCCGAAGTCGTGCGTTTCCAGCATGACCGCGTGTCCGTGCCAGGCCTGGCGTCTGTGGAAGTCCCGGCGGGCAGCCGGCTTGACCTCAAGCCTTATATTTCGATGCCGTTGCAGGGCGCGTCCTGGTACATCACCCCGACCCTGGCGTGGCGCTATACGGCCTATCGCCTGGACGAAGGCTTTGCTTCAGACCCGCTGAACCGTTTTCCCGACAACAACCCCACCCGCAGCCTGCCGATCGCCTCGCTGG